>DASWIV010000322.1:0-14557 GCA_036397475.1 bacterium | reverse complement strand
ATCCTTGAATATTATTCCTTCTTTCGGAAAATCGGGAATGTCTCGAATAAACTGGGTTAAATCCAAAATCGCACCTCGTTCATGAATTTTCAGCACGGGTAGGGTAATAGAACCGATTGGCCCGGTCAAGTATCCGGTATGGAGTATGGTAATTCGATTTGTATTCGCGGAGCCGTGTTACCTTATCCGGAATGGCTCCTCTGCGTTCGTCTGCATTGTTTCAGCAAGCGCATCGACAAGTTTCGATGTGGCTTCCACAATCCGTCCCGCCCTCGCGACATCGACCGCCTGTGCATCGGATGTTCCTTCCTGTTCCCAGTAACCCTGGATTTTCTGAAGGTAACCTTCGTATTCCGGCGAGATAATGCGCTTTTCTATGAATTCTTTCCGGTATGCCGCCATTACAGTACGGTGGCTGGCAACCTCGATCCCCCGTTTCATCAGTGCCGCCTTAGCCGCCATGAACATGACGTTATAAGCATCGGGGATCATGTGGTCAACATCCCCGCGCTCTACACGGTCGCCCATATCGCGCACTTTTATCCTGGCGCGCCTCATGAGGCTTTCAGCTTCTGCTGAGGGTGTCATTACAGTCCTCCTTATTGAAAATACCTGTTACCACCAAATCACTAGAATTCCTGTCCATAGGATATTTTATCACATTTTTAAAAAAGGGAAGATATCCTCAGGTCAAAATGTTGTTATTAACGTCTAAATCAACGAATTGAAACTCAAGTGAGTCGTATCCCTGCCAGCTGTTTATGATGAAATGTCCCGCCGTATGTATTTTCTGACCCAATAGTGAATTCTCCGTGAAATGTTCAGCCATGGAAAATCCGATGCCTTTGACAAGATTCCCTACTGAATCGTGGAAGTCGAGCTGAAGATGCTCTTTTGTTTTGCCGACAACTCTGGAGCCCTTTATCCTCACCGGTCCCCATGCGAATACGGGGTGTGGATTTCCCGCGCCCCACGGACCCAGCATATCGACCGATTTCACGGCATCAATGCTGTCCGGGGCACTCTCTAGGACAACATCGATCTCAAGTGTCTGTGCCTGAGAAATAAAGCGAAGTTCCCGGCAGGCATGGAGGAAATCGTCGATCTTGTCAGGTGCGACAGTTACCCCCATCGCTTCCTTATGTCCTCCCATGCGGATTACATGTTCTTTTGCGGGCTGCATGAGGTTGAGGATATCGATCCCTCCTGACGATCTCATGCTGCCGCGGAATTCGATCCCGTTTTCAGTTTCCAGCGGGGTGAGAATACACGACGGGCATCCCGTTCTGTCCGCGATCCGGGCGCTTATTATTCCGGTCAAACCGGGAGGGCACGTCTCATCCACAATTGCGACAATTCTGTCCGATCCTGCATGATTTTTTATTTCATTACTTTTTAACAATCGCAGGCAGATCGATTCCTGAAGGCGTTTTCTGTCGGCGTTAAATTTCTGAAGCTGGCGATAATATTTCCATGCGGACTGGTCGTCCTTCGCGAGAAGCAATTTTGCGGCGGGCATTGGCCCGGACATACGTCCAGCGGCATTCATCAGCGGCGCGATTCCGAATGCGATATCCCTTGCTGAGAGAATTTTTCCGCTGGAATCCCTCATTGCTCCCTGGACAAGCACCTTCAATCCGGGAACTTTCGTGTCGGGAAGCATCTCCATTCCCCGGGAGACGATTATCCTGTTTTCACCGGTTAAAGGGCACACGTCTGCGATTGTCGCGACCGCCACCATGGGAAGATATTTTTCGACGTATGAATCGATATCCCCGCCATGAATTTTTGTCAACTCAAGGGCTAATTTGTATGCGACAGTCGAGCCGGAAATTTGTCCGCCGGGATAATCGCCCTCAAGGTCGGGGTGAACGTGAATCTTATTCTGTGGAAGAGTGTCGGGGAGGGAATGGTGATCTGTAATTATTACTTCAATTCCATTTTCAATCGCTTTTGCCACAGTTTCGTGCGATGAAATTCCACAGTCTACAGAAACAATAAGTTTTATCCCTGCATTTTTCGCCATGTCCACGGACTTTAATGATAAGCCGTAGCCGTCGACTTCCCTGTCCGGAAGATATATTTTCGATTCGCAGCCGATCTGCTTGAGTGTCTCGTGGAGAATGACCGACCCGACAATACCGTCGACATCGTAGTCACCGTGGACCAGGACAGGTTCGTGCGACAATGCCGCGGCACGCAGCCTGTTCACCGCTACATCGAGTCCGGGGATCGAGGACGGTGGGAGAATATCTCCAACCTTCGGATGAATGTAAGCTTTGATTTCGTCGGACGTCTCTATTCCGCGCGATCTAAGGACACGTACTGCAATGGGATGAAGTCCGAATTTATTGGAAATTGAATAGATCTCCTTTTCGGAGAACTTTTTCTCACGTGAGACCCACTGGTATTTTGGAAGTGCCGCTTCACTCACTATTTTTTGTCTGTGTCCGTTAAAGAATTAAGTGGCCAAAATGTTATCAGGAAAATCTTGTTACCGATACTAAACACTAAAAGAAAATTGGGCGAATTAAAATGTCTCTGCTATAATTCCTGACTCATTTTATTTGTTAAACAGCAGGAGGATTTTTGATGGCTGAACTACCGAATCCAAAAGGCGACGGAACCACAAAGGTAAACATTAGATATTTATTCGCGATGGCGACGGATATCGACGCAATGAGGCATTTTTGTACCGATTTGATCGGCATGCTTGAGAAATCCTATATGAACGACGAGAATTTCGGATGGCTGTGTTACCAGTGCGATGGATTTCAGCTAATGTTCTTCAGGGCCAACGATGAGAATACGAAACCTCTAAACGACTGGACATGGCAGCCGGGTTATGGCGGAGGTCCCCTTGAAGGAGTATCGTGGGCGATCAATTATCCCGAAGAAGAATTCAGGGCAGCTGTGAAGCGGATGATAGGCGACGATGTCCGGGCGCTGTTTGAAGAGCCCCAGTGGTTCCAGGATTCTTACTGGAGTTTTCCGGTGATGGATCCAATGGGGAATACGATCGAACTTTACTATACCCCGAAAGACAAGCCGGAATCCCCGGAATGGCAATAAATTTTATTTTAGAAGATTAACAGCCCGGCTGGATAAGCGGTCGGCGTTATTAGTGGATTCCCGTGGAGCCTGTTCACGGGCTTTTTGTATCAATTTTTCCGCTTCCTTGATGTCGCGAGGCTGATTGCGCGACGATTCCCGAACATTGCCCGCGACTCTCTCGCGCACATCGTTTTCCAGTGTTGTCCTGACTTCCCTTGAGCGGGACCTGAATTCGCGAAGCCTGTCAGCGAAATGTGTACTCTCAGGCTTCTTATGCTCGTCGACAATTTTCCGAACCTCTTTGTGGAATCGGTCGAATTCGTCATTGGCGTCGGGGAATTTTACCTGCTTCTCTACCTCGTTGACACGTGACTTGAATGTGGATCCGTCAAGGACCGGATTGTCCTGGTATCGCCTGTTTCTGATCTCTTCCTTAACTTCCTGCAGGTGCTTATTTAGTCGTTCGATTGCCTGTTTCTCACGCTGAGCGTCCTGCACCTGCCTGGCTTCCCTTAGATCCTTAATCTCTGCATCAGCCTGGCGAACCTTATCCTCGATAACTTCAGCGGCGCGTTCGGCAGCCTGCAGATGGGAAATCTCAGCCTGACGAGCCCGGATATCCCTCGCTTCATTAGAGATCTCGACCTGGTCGGAAGCGTTTACGGAATCAGTACGAGAGCCTTCAGGGGAGCTCTGTGCCGACTGGTTTCCGGATGCGTTCCTGGTATCGTCGCTATTCGACGGTTGCGGTGGGAAAGGTCCTATTGGAGAGATAGTCATGGCTCGTACCTCCATGTACAGCCTGTCCATAATTTTATCATATAACGGAATATATTCCTATGCACCAATAGTATCGTCGGATTCCGACACATTTTCAGTATAAGACACAATCAAATCCGCAATCCGGCACGAAGAGGCTATGTCCGGTGTGGTACAATTCATAGGGCAAATTAAGAGGTCACATGATATGGCAAAACACCTGGATGAATTTCCGCTTGATACACTCGATTCGAGATTTCCGCTGACATCGCTGGAAAAACACCTGCTTGACATAGGCGCAGTCGACAGGGCTACCCTGAGAAAAATTCAGACACACGCCCAGGAACGCGGAGTATTCATCGCGGAGGAGCTTCTCGAGAGCGGCCTTGTAAACGAGGAGGCCATTCTCAAATACGAGGCCGAGAAACAGAAAATCCCATATACCCTCGTGGAAAATATGGATTTGAGCGCGGCGATTGTTACCCTTCTCGACCAGGATTTTTGCGAGAAACATTCGGTTATCCCAATAAGGATTGAAGGTTCGTACATTCATGTGGCTATGGCTGACCCGAAAGATATCGGGTTAAGGGATGAAATAAGAAATCTTGTGGGGTACACGGTACGACCCACTCTGGCCAGCAAAGGCTCTATCAAGAAAAAGATTTTCGAATACAGGTCGTTCTACCGGAAAAAGATAATTGAGATATTGCTGAAGGACGTCGGTGGGGACACAGGCACAAAGCTCACCCGGCGGCTGGGGATCGAGATTGAGGATCTGAAAAAACTCCCGGAGCAGACTGAAGTTATCCGGCTGGTCAATCTCCTTATTCTCCAGGCTTTGCAGTACAACGCGTCGGATATTCACCTCCTCACAGGTGAGAACTCGATGCACGTGCGTTACAGGATCGACGGCATTCTCCAGGAGATCGGTTCTAACATACCCCTGGATAAATGCGAGCAGGTCATAAACAGGATCAAAATTCTCTGCGATCTGGATATCACGGAACGAAGACTCCCGCAGGACGGTCATTTCCGCATCGTACTCGAAGGTCAGGATATCGATTTCCGTGTAGTCACAACCCCCACCATTTTCGGTGAGAAAGTTGTCATGAGAGTACTTGATCGATCGACAACGGTCCTTGATATGCGGCACCTTGGATTTTCTAACGACCTGATCATGACCTTCAGAAAGCACTTCACCAAGCACCACGGAATTATCATCATGACCGGTCCGACCGGTTCCGGAAAAACGACAACGCTCTATTCAGCCCTGAAAATCCTGAATTCAAAAGAGAAAAATATTACCACCGTCGAGAATCCGATCGAGTACAGGATGGAAGAAATTACCCAGATACAGGTGCATCCTGAGATCGGGCTGACCTTCGCGTCGAGTTTAAGGTCGATACTCAGGCAGGATCCTGACATAATCCTGATAGGCGAGATCAGGGACCTCGAGACAACGGAAATAGCCATTCGCGCATCCCTTACAGGGCACCTTGTTTTCGCGACATTGCATACCAATGACAGCGCGGGAGCGGTTACCCGCCTTCTGGATATGGGCACAGAGCCTTATCTCCTGGCATCGACTTTGAGGTGCGTGCTGTCACAGCGGCTTGTGAGAAAAATCTGCCGTACGTGTTACACGGAATTTACTCCCGATGAATCGATCCTTAACGAGATGAAACTTACAGCTCCCCAGTTCTCGCACTTGATCACCGACGATATGACACTGGCGTATGGCAAGGGATGCGAACGATGCTTCAACACCGGATTCTCCGGACGTACCGCAATTGGCGAACTTCTTGAAATGACTGATAAGATCCGGCAGGATATAATTGAGAGGGCTCACACAGTTAAGATTGAAATTGCCGCTGTCGAAAATGGTATGATTCCACTTCATGCCGATGGGGTGCGCAAGGCACTCATTAAGGAAACGACGTTCGAGGAAGTTGTGGCGAAAACCGAGATCCTCTGACACGACATGAGAAAATTCCTGAAAATTCTGGGATGGACATCAACGATATCCATTTTGTTGATCATCACGTTCGGGTTCACGGTTCCGTTCGAGGATCGTGATGGAAAATGTACGATTTGTGGAATGTATGTTTTTGAAAAGATGTCCACCAGGTTCAATAAGCCATTCCTCGTACCGCGGCAGTCACAAGTGTCCCGATATTACTCGTCAGCAGGCCTCCCCAGCCATGAACACCACTGGGAGTTCCTTGGCGGGGTAACATACACCAACCTTTTCTCATACCCGGCAAACCATAACCTTAAGAGGTCGGACGGTTTCCTGATAGTTCAGGATGAATTCCTGGTCCAGATACTCGAGAGGCTAAGCGACAATGAGTCGCGCCTGGAGTTAATCAGGGCGATCAACTCCGATGACGAATATATCCGCGACCGGGTCAGGAATGAAATTGCAATGAGATCCCCGGGTGGTATCGGCGGATTTATGGGATGGTATGCGGATTTCTTGAATTCGCTCGACGGGCAGATAGAGTGCTCGATACTCCCGGATTCAATTCCGGATTCAGGAGTCAGTACCGTTTCGGAGGAGAACCTGGGCCAGGTTTTCCTGACAGGCCCGGAATTTCCAGGCACTACTGACTAAGCGTTTCAGGTCATTTTAATCCAAATCCACAACTCTGGCTGGATATTATAACGAGACGAAAACCCTCAGATTACGGAGGGTGTGCTCAGGCATGGCGCAACCTAGATATAAACAGTTCACGACAGTTAGAAACGACAAGAGCTCCGAGGAATTGTCGGCCGAGCGAAAGAAGAAATTCTCGCGAGGATGCCTGCACACCTTTGTGGTTCTATTCCTGATCGCGGTGTTCGGGTTCCTCGCCTACGTCTTCCCTTACAAAAATTCGATAACCGGTTCATACATTGCGCCGGATACGATCAATGATATCGAAGAATATTCTCAGGGACGATGGCATCTCCATGACGCCCAGAGAAAAATTGTGGAATCGTGCGCAAGCTGGTACTTCAAGATCAACAAGAAAGATGTAAAAGATTTTTCGCAGCTTCAGGATTCGGGTTTCGGGCTGTTTACATTTGTCGACCCGTCCAATGTGAATATCAGCGTTTATCCCGAGGACCTGCGGGTTAAAAGCATCGAGGATGAATTCTTTTTCAAACTCACCGAGATACCCGATTTTCAACTGGGCATTATTTCCAGGCGGACCTCCCGGAGCACCAATATCCTCGGGAAGTCCTGGACAGCCCCTAATGACAAGGAATTCGGAATCGATCCCGAGTTCCTGACCAAAAAACATACACAGTTTATTTCCAATACAAACGACTTTTCGAACATGTACGCGGCTTATTTATGCGAGATATGGGAATCATCCGCGACCGGATACTCGATGGTTTACAGGAAGGTCCCCACCTCGTTCGGCCAGGTTATGTCGGGACTCGGCATGAAAACGAATCCGAATTGTGTGTGGCCTTTCAACCAGGAGGATCCATTGCGTGCGTCATGCGAGTGTGGCACGATCAACGACGAATACGTGTATTGGAAAGTTGTTCTTTCGGATGGGACGTCGTACGGCCGTGCATGGCGCTGGGATTATTATATTACCGACCCGGATAAGGTCGGCGAACAAACCGCCGTGTCCGGCATCGAGCAGCTGGAAAATGTTAGCGGCCAGCGGAATGTGTTGTTCAGCAGTCGGAATATGTATGAGATCCTTATGTCAGCTAAGCCGCAACCTGTCGACGATGACGAGCGGTAATGACTTTATTCACATTTTTCTGCTATACTCCCGCATTCACTACTTCCGGAAGATTGAGATTAAGTGTCCGATCCAGTGATAAAAGCGATACTTCCCCATAGAATAACTGCAGGAATTTGCATGGTACTCCTCATACTCGTATGGGGCGCGGGATGGATGCTGCCGCCCGGCGCGTATTTTGAGAATGGCGCGCGCATTGTAATGCTTCCGCTTACCGGAATTGTGCTGTTTGCCTATGGCCTGCTTGGCAGCGTACTGGCGGCCGGATTTTTCCACGCGGCTTCAAACGCGTCCATGAAAAATTTCGGCATTTACAGATCACGGAGCTATATGATTCTCCTCATAGGTTTCCTCTGGCTTTTTCCGGTACCGATCATGACACTGGTCCTTGGCGGATCGGCTGCTGGGCGCGCGGTCGCTTTGATAATTACGGGAATATCTCTCTCCGGGATAATTTTCGCGCGGGCCAGGATCAATCTCATAGGCGACAGGCTTGAAAAAATATACAAGGGTTCCAAAGTAGCGCCTTTTGAGGAAGTAGAGAGTTTATAATCCACCTCCCTGAATCTGCCTGATAGATTTTTCCCATTTAATTAATTGTGCGGGGTTTCCATGTTTGATAACATAAGATGCAATAAGCATTAAATGAGCTGACAATCTGGCCGAGCTGGTTCGATCCTTTCCGGTTCGCGGTCATTTAGCCAAACAAATTGAGTGAAGTAAATTTTATCAGTAGTTGAAATACCGGAGACATTCCCATGCGTAAAATCCGCTGCTTCCTCATTTTATCAATTGTTCTGATCCTGCTTGCATCGTGTTCGTCGGGTGGTGGAAATCCCGTCACAGGGTCATTTCCAGGTGACGGATCGGAGTTGACGTCCCAATCTGGTGAAGTCAATCATGGAAATGCGTATCCGGGAACCTGGGGATACTGGGACATTACTATCGATCCGGAGACCTGGGAAGCTGAGATAGTTCCCATACGTGGAATCCAGCTTACCCTGAGCGTGCTCAAATTCCTGCAGCCACCTGATGGCAATCCCGCGAATCTCAGCCTTCACATAATCGATTTTTCCGGGTTTCAAAGCTCGGGACGGATATTAATGGACCTGACGTTACGGCATCCTTTCCCGGGATTGCTTCAATTTACCGGGGCCGATGTCAAGGGCGTTTTTATAACCTCCGGTACAAATTCTCTCGAGTATGAACCTGGTGTAAATTTTACAGACTTCGGAATCAACGATGCGTACATGGCTAATCCTGACGGTTACACTCGCTGGATGAATCCGAACGAGTTCGATGAGGATGGAAAAATATTTACATTCGTTACCGGGACACTCGGAAAAAAATCCGGCTCGTTCGCCACCTTGAATCCGTATAAATATTTCTCAAGCGACCTTGGTAACGATGATGATCTGTATGATTTTTTCACCGATCCGGATAATCTCAAGAACAGGGGACAATTTCTGACCGGAACCGCCAACACAAGGACATACGATCTTTATTTCGCATTCGATGGGGGAAGTCCGAAACTGAATTTCCAGTACGCTGTGCTCGCGAGCTGGGATCAACCGCAGGATTTGAATCCGAATGATCTGCCGGGAAGTTTCCCGCCCGGAGCAAACACAAATGAAGCTTTCCTTCTAAGTGTCGCGGATGACAGCACGTTGTATTATACAAGTACAGAAGCTGGAGGGAACATTCAGCTGGACCTGGAAGTATTCGACTGGTCCGCTTATCTCGGGGCTGCGTCGACAGTACTATCGGATATTGACCGGATAATTGTCGAAAGCCCGAATGGTCTTATGCCGTCGCCCTATGTTGAATTTGACTCTGCCGCATTGAATTCGACCATGTCGCCGGGAACTACCGCGGCATCGAGCGTATTTTCAATTGAAATAACAGGTTGCAGTCCCTCAGCTGTTGAAGACCAGCGATTGTTGATCGCGGTCGAGCATTCCGGGGGAGCGAATTATGGCAACAATGGATTTGGGACAAATTATTCGACCTCACCTTTAACGGCATATTTTTTCCACACTCTTAAAGTATCTCCGGATGCTCCGGACGATTCGCAGCCTGTCGTGGACAGCATTGATCCGCCACATGGCATTGTTGACACTGTAATCTACGATGTGATTATTTCCGGCTCCAATTTCACAGGAGTGGATAATGTACGGCTTGACGGTGATTTTGACGAGGTTCCGGCAGCGGCGTTCGAAGTTGAAGACGACAGCACCATCAAATGCATTCTCGACCTGAACGGATTAACGCCTGGATTTTACGATGTGTACGTCGATCATCCGGTAAATGGATCTGGTTTTCTCGCAGACGGATTCGAAGTGATAACCACCAACACAGGGATACAATCCACCGGAGCAACTTATACAACCACCGCGCCATTCGACTCGCTGTTTGTGGCTGGATTATTTTCGTCGGGCTCGGATTATGAAGGAAATGTTATTACGCAGAACGGGCACATAACATGGGTCCGGATCGATGTTCCCGACCCTGCGACAGATGATATGTTCGCTTCATTTTTTGCGGATAAACCAAGTATATCTACAGAATATAACGACTGGACATGGAGCATGGACTCCGATCCGGTAAATAATGTATTCGGATTCACCACGTTCGATGATGACGATGACTCAGGTATCTGGCCTGATACGCAATTCGATTTCGTCAAAATAATCGATGAAAACGATGGCTCATATATTGGCGCTGTCGATACCAACTGCGGCTATGCGGTCGCACAGGTGAATTTCGACGAGTACGGAAATCTGTGGGCGGTTTGCTCCAACGCGTACTATCCCAATTTCGGATTCACACTGCAGCGCTGGGATTACGATCCCGGCGCCCCCGCACCGTATTACACAAAATCAGGAGACTGGGATCTTTCATCGGTAATAGCAAGCGACGCTGTCATCAGCGATCTTGTCGTGCTCCAGAGATACCGGCGCCTGTTCATTTCGTACTCCGCACCATCATGGGGAGTCAATATAGCGAGCTTCGATTTTTCATCGGGCGAGATTGAGTACATAACGAAAGTGTACACAACCGCACCTTCATTCTACGGCGTAAATTCATTCCAGGAAGTCCACCAGCGGTATGTCGATATGGACACTGACCGGACTGATAGTGTTCTGGCAGGTTCCAGAATTCTTGTAATGTTGCAGGGCTTATCCAATGGATTGAGGTCCGTAGAACTCAGGAAATACGATGTCGATCTCAATATGCTCGGCACGTCGAACATCGAATTCCCGGATGTCTGCGGAGAAACCGAAAGATTCTCCAACATGGAGCTCGACGACGTAAACGGCGGACGTGTTCTGTGCACTTACATGCATAACGTGTGCGCGTCGGAACCGAGAATGGGCGTGATTGATGCGCCTGACGACTGGTAAGCTCTTCAATAACACACACAAACTGCGGTTACGCTTCGTTTGTGTGTGATGCGAATAAATAAAGTTTCGTAGCACTGACAAACTTGTTTGTCAGTGTTTAATTTAAATCGGTACCCAGTGGAACTTACTTTCAACTGATGTGAGTATCAGCAGTCCGCGGCCATTATTCCTTGTACAAACCGCTATGTCCTGGACTCCCCAGAACGCGAATGGATCGTCCTCGTGAAGCTTTAGTGGCTCGAAAAACGGGAACGGATTCCGCTCGCCAGTCCAGCCGTTGACGAAATGAACGCTATCCGTATTGAAACTCGCGACAATGAGCAGCCCATCTTCCGTCATCTCCAGTGCCGGTACAAATGTGAATGGATTTTCATCCACGACAATCGGATTTGAAATATCGTTCAGGACCTTTCCCTCTTCTAAATCTATTCGATACACGTAGCCCGCGATATTGCTTCCAATATACAAATATCGCCCGTCGGGAGTGATAGCCATCGGACTAGATCCGGAAAGGCCGAGCGGATAACTTGCGATTATTTTTTTTGTCGCCGGATCGATTACATGGACGCCGCCATTATCGAGTGGAGTAGGAAGATAGTCCGGTGGAGGAAAATCCACAGTCCCGGTGCAGCTTGCGTAAACGTAATTTCCGAATGAAATTACATTCTGCGGATTCAGCCATCCGGTTACAATTATAGTTTCTACCGACGGGGCTCCGTCGAGTTTAACCGCGCTGATCCAGCCGTCTCCGTGGACGGTCGGAAAATAACTTAAGGGATTCGGATTCGCGATGTACGCGTAGTCCCCGTGAACAGCTACACCGTTGGGACTGGCAAATCCCATTGATCCTGCCGGATCGATTTCTGTGGTGTTGCCGGTTACAGAATTAAAATAAATCGCTCCGCCGAACAGTGTCGTGATTACTCCCGACGCATCGTCAATCCACGCGGCTTCCCATGGATTCGAAAAATCCGGTGTCTTTATTTCCATTCCCGAATTCTGCAATGTGTTCAGGTTGTACGCGGTGTAAGAATCGTCGCCTGAATTTATCACCCATGCGTAATCGCCTTGGATGTCGAGCCTGTTCGGATATAGCCCGGCAGGCGCGATATTTTCAGATAGTTTGGACGATGTTGTCGAGACTGAATTATTGAGTATTTGTTTGACTCCATTTGAATTTACCCATTCGACAGTTGCCTGCGAGTTTTCATTTCCCGCGAATTTATAAAGAAAGCTGCCATCGTCGAGAGCCCTCAGATTGACAGTGTTTCCGCCATCGACCGTGATTTTCACCAGGCCCGATGAGACTGCTGTACCCGGTCCCCCTCCGAGCCAGACCATGCCTGTCGATTCCTGCAGGACCAGATTCAGTCCACGGGAGAAACGCAGCTCGGTGACCGATTGGCTACCCGGATTGATGACGAGAACGGATGTTCCATTGCATGCTGTAAAAAGCGAAATAAAAAGTAGTGAGAGAATAGAAAGAGTTAAGTTTCTGAAATTCATGATGCACCCCGATGCATGATTTTTTAATTTCGGGATACGCGTTCGGGTGAAAAAGATCCGACCCGGTCAGGTCGGTGAAACATGGGGGATGGTGATAATCCGCCACGCTTTCCCACCGAAAGCGATGCCCGGTAAAATCGTCCGACGCGCGGGTGTCCTGGCTGCGGGGTCATCCATTTACTCCGGGCCTTCCAGGCATAGCGCCCGTGACCGATCGGGTGGAGAAATGTCGTCCGCTACAGTTGCGGGGGCAGCGGGAGTTTGTCCACTTCCCCGTCGCATAGAACGGTGCAGGCAGTTTAAGATTGATGTGTCGGTATGTCAAGTTAATGATGAAGGTGCGTTGCAAGGGAAGCGTTGCAGATGTACATGGTTTTCTCCGAACGCGCATGGTCAAGTTACGGCTTGGATAGCCGGTGTATGGGGGAGTAAGAAAAAGTCCCCTCACTAACTATTAGGGCAAATTAGGGAAAAATGGTGACATGGGAAATCTCACGCAAAGCCGCGAAGATGCGAAGAGAATCCTTTATAAGCACCTGCCAGCAGTTTGGAAATCCAATGAATCTTTGAATATCCCGACAAATGCATTGTCGGGTAATCCGCCACGGCGGACGCTTCGCCCGTATTGTCCACACACAAGCTCCGCTTACGCGTCGATTGTGTATGCTACGGAAGGTGTCGGGAATCGGGAAAAAACAGTCCCCCTGTAATCTTTGCAAAGGTGGACGCGCCTGGTTGTATAGGAATGCCGGCGGGACGCCAGCGCTCCGTAGAGGTGCGTATCTGGAGATTCGCGTTCCCAGTGAGGGAGAAATGCGTGATAGGAATCCCGCGCTCCGGCGTTTAGGAACGCGTGATGCTCCGGCGTTCAGGAATTCGTATCAAGATACCGGCGGACAGTGTGATAATATTCTGTCCTGTCAAATGCCGGCAATCTCATACATAACTACCGCCAAAGAAATCGACACCTTTACCGAGGAGCAGCTATTCGGTGTGCTGGACGAGCGTGCGATGCCTGTCGCGCGGGAGAGGGAAATCATGAGGCTGTGCGGTCCGGCGGTGTACAAGCTTCACACACAATCGCGTACACTTGAATTCGATCTCACCGCCAAAAACCTGGTCCCGAAACGGATGGCAACCGCGGCGTCGCTTGCTTTCAGTGAAATATCTACCTGTTATGTCATCCTCGCAGGGGTATCTCCGGGTCCGGACTCCCCGGATGTGATTGAGCATAAAAAAGAGCTCGATTTCGCGAAGAAAATGACTCAGATCAGTTTCAGGATCCTGAAAGAGTCCGGCGGCGGGTTCGGCGATGATCGAAAATTTACGCAGATCCCCGAATTTACCAGGAAGAGATACGCGGAAGAAATCGCGGCGCTGAGAAAATCCAATCCTATTCCGGCTTACTCATTAGAGGACGACGTCAAGTCAAAAAATGAGTGGTTAGGATGCCTGATGCGGCTGATCTTTTTTGCCATAGTGATGATGTTTACTGAGGTTGGGGAGATGATTATTGAAATCCTGAATAGATTTTTTTCCGGGGATTAGTTTATCTTCCCTCGAACAGTCTGTCAGCCAGCATTTCAGGGAGTCCAACCTGCCTGATTTTTTCAGCGGTGGTGTGGACGTCGTAATCAATCCTGAAAATTTCAACGCTTCCATGGCCCTCATTATCATAGACTGCGAAAGCCGCCCGCCAGTCACCGTCACGTGGCTGTCCGACACTTCCGCAGTTCACCATGTACTTGAATCCCTCCTCCAGGTCGATAGAGCCCTCGCTCGCGAGAGCGTCGCGGCATAATCCTGTGGACGGCTCGTACTTGTACACTTCGGGATAGTGCGTGTGTCCGACAAGGGTCATTCTGACAGGCGAAATATCCAGCGACCTTGCCGCCTGGAACGGAGAGAAGACATATTCATCAGGATCGAGAAGGCTCCCGTGCGCAAGGATCATATCGTCGAGTTGTTCCTGGTCCCGTAGTGCCCGGAGGTATTGTGTGTTTTCAGCGGAGAGTTCTCCACGGGTCCAGAAGATGGCTTCCTGGGCGTAGCGGTTGAAAGTTTCAGCCTGGCGGGGGTCGATCAACG
>DASWIV010000321.1:0-10599 GCA_036397475.1 bacterium | reverse complement strand
TTTGCAACAGGTTTATAATTTGGAGAAAGCGCAGCAAATTTTTTTAAATAAATAATTGTTTAGTCAGCGGGAAAGGCAAAAATCTGCGATTTTTAACTGCAGAAGTGATTGAATCACCCATTATGGCGTTAAATTAAGGGAAACGGGGAAAAATAAATGCACCTATTATTATAATAAAGTTAAAATTTTGTCTGGAAATGCTAGATATATAACTATATAATAGAGAGATTAGGCTACGCCTTAGTCGCTGTCGGTCGTTTGCGTATACCAATGGCATAGGAATTGCACCTTTTAAGAAGGACGATAGGGCCTGTCCATCCATAGCGTGTAACCAGTCAGATTCTGGACGCGGAGGCAAATTTTATATGCGAGCCCATATGTTTCCCGGAAGGTTATATAGAGAACGCGGTGTCGTTCTTATTGTGGTATTGCTTATCGCATTCGCTTTCGCGATCCTTGGCTTCACCGTACTTCGCTCGTCCATTAATTCTCTTGAAGCGTCGGAACAGTTCGAATATACATACCAGGCGGACCTGACCGCGGAAGGCGGGATCAACCGCGCGGCGCTTGCTGTCCGTGACAGGGAAGAGCCTCATGGCGGCTATCTCGATCCCGCGTTCGCGTTGTCGTCTACCGAGGACGATCTCAGGGTAGCTTTGCTGGAGGCAGGTTTCACTCAAGATGTGCAGCTTAACTCCTTCCCGATCACCTTCGAGAGTACCGCTTATACTTTCGACACTCAGGTTAGCACATACTCGCCGGACACAAATGTAATCCCAGGCGATAGAGATAACTCGGAAATCAGGTATCTTGACGATCAGACATTCACCGAGGATTACCCGGCATACGAATACGCGCCGGTACAGTCAACGGGAAATCTGAGGATCTATGGTGTCGGAGAAGTTCAGGACATCAATTCCGATATGTCCGCTTTGAGTTTCCTCCAGGGGAAATTCCCTACCGTTCAGTGGAATTTCGACGTCAGGGAAGATGGTGTACGTGAGCCTTCAAGGCTGGGACCGTATCCGTATATTGAAACTCAACACCCATACCAGCAGGACAAAAGCAAAGCATGGGTCGTGTCTTACCTGAACGATCCGAACCATCCTAACAGGGACATCACCGGAATCAGATTAATGGCGAACCCTAACGAGGTTGAAATTACCGCCGGAGATCTGCTTCACCTGGCACCGTGGGATGAAGCCGCAGGCAGGTTCGATCCCCCCGCTCAGACACTGGGACCCTATTTCAACGGACCTGCCACAGTCTTCAGCAATAACTTCGGATCCAAAACCATCGGACTTTTACTCCAGTCGGATATCAACGGTCCTAACGGATTCGGTTTCCGGGTATCCGGAGTAAGGTACGATTTCACTTCAGACTTTTTTGAAGGCTATTACGAAACCCCGCATCCTTACGATAAGCTGGTACAGCCCGCAGATCCGGTTAACTGGAATATTCAGACGGTCTATGCACCGTACCAGGACCAGCCCGGATTTGCTCCAGGTTTGCAGCAGATGAGGATCCGGTTCGATGAGAATTTCTCACTTGATCCGCTGGACCACCTGTACCTGTTCAATACGACTATCAGCAACCCGCTTCTTCCGGTCGAAGATTACTGGGCTGGAAACCCACTTCCGGCGGATGGCTGGTCCCCGATAATTTCAAGAAATAATCTCATAATTGATCCGGCGCGCGATCAGCCGCTTGGATTTATAATCATTCTCGGACGCCCACTTGGAGCCGGAGACACGGACGGAAATCCTGACTATGGCTACAAGGTCGTCGAAATGGAATATACCGACGAGTACAACCAGTGGCTTGGCGAAGACGATGTGGTGATGGAAACATCGCATCATGTATTCAATGGACGGACCGATGAGCCGATAATCATGCCGATAGGACTTCTGGGAGTGCCTCCAAATCTGACATTCCTTCCTGAGCCATTGGCTGGATACCAGACGATTTACCGTCCGGCGGTTCCCGATACCGATAACATATCGGGGCAGGGAACAATTTCCAGATGGTGGGCTGTATTCGAAGAAGGTTCGGACCTGTTTGTCGATCCGGCAACCGGACCTGCAAACGATGATTTCATCAGCCTGTACACTCCCGGTAATTTCCTCGTTCCTGGCTTCAATCTAATTTACTTTGTCAATGAGTTGTCGTCGAATGGCGGACTGATCGGTAACGGCCAGTATTTCAATGTTCTGGATCTAAGCGGATTTGTAGCTAATTGCGGAACCGCTCCTTACCTGCAGATCCATTATTTTGCCGATCCTGACGACTGGCATGCTCCCGAGCCTGAAAACTGGGGATTCACGGTTGCTGAAGTGGGTTATGAAACTCCCGACGGGTCGGATGACGATACCTCTCGTCCTACGATCAGGTCTGAAGCAAATTATCCCGCAAATACATCATACCCTTCGTATGGTCCGCTTCCGGTTCAGAACGCCGAATGGTGGTACTCGAATCCGAATGCTATTGCGATAGGAATGCATTTTGATCGTGTGGCATTCGACATGGATCCCGGTGACAGAATAGAAATATACGACGAAATGGGAATTCTTCGGGCGACCGTGCTTTCAACCAGCGTAAGGTCACGTCCGGAAGCGGGCGGACCGCAGAATCCGGACGATCCGAATCCTGGAACTGAAAATCCCGGAGGGCCGGGAGCGGGCGGTCCGTTCATTCCCGATTCCCTTGTGGCGCGAACCGTGGTCGATCTTGACCAGACCTATGGCTGGGTAGTTATCAAGGGTACCACCGCCAGGCTGAAGTTGATCGGCGACGGTGACGATAACGAAGGATACGCGGGATTCGAAGTCAATTACTGCGGATATGTGAACGGCGATATTACGGAAATTCAGAATTACGTGACAGAGTTCGAACAACTCCAGCACGGCGAACTTTATGACAGATTCTCCGAGCCGATGTCGGGATTCGGCCCGATTGGCACAGAATAAAAATTTAAGTGAAAAAAATTGTTATTGCGAAAGCTGAAATACGGAATTAGCGACGAGCGCGGAGTCACCCTCCTTGAGGTATTGATCTCCACCGTGGTGCTCGGAATTGCCCTTACAGGATTTCTGTGGGCGCTTTCGATATCCACAAAGACATCGCAGATCGCCACTGATGAAAATCAGCTGGTTTATCTTGCGCAGCTCGAGTTCGAGCAATTGCGGGCAGCGTCATTCGACAAGATTCCATTCGCACAGACAAGCGAACCGGGGCATCTGGAAAGCGTTCCGGATTATTTTCTGGATATCGCACTCTCGCCCGCAGTCGGCGGCGATATACAGGTCAGGTCATCCGGATACCTCTCAGCCTTGACGACTGTAACTACTGATGTTGGCCCTAATTTCGCATTTGACGGGAAAAGAGCAAATCAAAATACCAAATGGATGGGATTGGAGAACGCTCTAGCGTACAGGTCTATTGGCGGAGGCCCCGGTGCGGGCGGACCGGGCGGAGGCGGACCCGGCGGCGGAGGTCCGGGAGCTGGGGGACCGGGTGGAGATCCGGGTGGCGGCGGTGGATTCGCTCCTAAGGAATATCAGTATATTTACGCTGCATTCCCGGAACTTACCAGTATCTCCAGAATCCTTTACGACAATAGATTCAATGTGACGGAAGAGCCCGGAACACAGCCTGGAGATTTCGATTATTTGCCGCATGATAAAGATATCTGGCAGAGGAATTTTGAGTTCTTCTATTCTCAGGATGTCCTTCCGCTAGGCAGCCCTTGGGATCCCTGGAGACAGGACCCCGACAGGCTGGCCATTGTTCAGGACCAGAGGTATGGGTCCGGCGGAATCTATGTGATCTTTGACGATTTCGAAAACCCGTTGGAGGCTGGAATTATTGGTGTCCATAACATCGACACAGTCTCCGACTTCGATAAGGATTTCCATTACCCTTATGCAAGCGAGATCGAGGTCTATGGCTTCAGTGACGCTACATATTACCTCGAAGAATACCAGCGGGACCTTGATGAACCGGTCCAGTATGACAATGTGATCATGTACTTCCCGAATTATCGTGGCTCCGGTTTCGATATGGGAAGGCGCTCGTATGTGGAAATTACGGATTCGCAGGCGCAGAATTCCGATCTGCGAATCGACCGTCGCGATCTCATACATGTGATTGTGGAGTTTTATCCTTCGGGACCTGCGAACGATGAGGACGCGTGGCAGAAAGTTACATGGTGGCAGCTTGACACCAATGAGCTCGCCCGGTTTGAGACGTCGTTCTACCGCGATGGCAACAAGAGAATAGACAGGCTTCCGAACCTGAACGATTTCCCGAAACACACGGTTTATGAAGACAATGAGAGCCTCGATTTTTATTACACAGTACCAGGCGCGGGGCTGATACGTGGAAGATTCAAGACCCTTGACCTCGAGTCGTCGCCGGGCAGCGACGAGATAACCATAATGGACAAGGATATGAATCCGGTCATTGGGCCGTTCAATGGAAACACGGTGCCGTCCACAAGTAATCCATGGACACCGTGGATCCCCGGAGACACGATAGTGATCCATTTCGAGTCGGATGGCTCGGGTAACACTAGCG
The DNA here is from genome assembly GCA_036397475.1 of bacterium. Classification (GTDB taxonomy): domain Bacteria; phylum JAJVIF01; class JAJVIF01; order JAPKYR01; family JAPKYR01; genus DASWIV01. The sequence goes on along the minus strand of DASWIV010000321.1, from coordinate 6,024 downwards.
ATGGCGGCGGATGGGGCGGATTTGAGATTGATGCCGTTGAAGTGAAAGATTTCGATTTCTGATAAAGATGTCGAATAAAAAACATACATGTCGGTAATGAAGAAAATATTGAAATTGAGAACCGAGAGAGGATTCACCCTTCTTGAATCGCTGCTGGTTGTCGGTTTGTCGACCCTTGTGGCGGCAGGAGTGGTAATCGGATTGATGGAAGGGATGGATGTCCTGAACGAGATCACCGACCAGTGGTCTGTCGATCACGGCCACCAGCGTGTAAGTATGGAGTTCATGGACGATATCCATAACGCCGTGTGGATGTACAACGGAACGGTGCACGATGATGGAGGCGGGCTTGTGTTCAGGCAGACCGCCAGTCCGAATGTGCTGATCCTCGGTTATCCGACAAACGACGGCGACGAGATATGGATCAGGTGGAGCGTCCGTCCGGGAGCATTTTCCAGGGAGGATTACCTGGTCCGGACAGTGATGACCTCATCCTCGAGCAACCAGGGTACATCTATACTTTCAAGCGGTATGGCGAACTTCCAGTTGAGTTATTTTGATGTGGATGGAACCGCTACTGACCAGATACCTGAAATTTCATTGGTCGAGATGACCGCGAGCATAAATATTAACGGCGCGACTGTGCAGAGAGCGTACACAGCTGCATTAAGGAACGGAGAACTGGGCATCAAGGAACCCCCCGGAGATTTCGACGATATCGAAACCCAGCTGTCGTTTAAGTAAAAAGGGTTCCGGGCAATTTAACCAGATGCGTACTGATTCCGAAAAACTACGAGAGACAGATACCCTTTCAAAACAGGAAGGATACACTCTTATAGAAATGCTTGGGGTCGCGGCTCTGATGATCATACTGGTGCTTGCGACTCAGGGTATGACGAAGAATTTCAAGAGATATTCGATCGAGGAGACAGCGTCGCAGAGATTGAAATCGATCGCTCAGGCGCAGACAATGTACCGGTACTCAAACGATCCGGTTATCAATCCGAGCAACAGCTACGGGACTTTTCTCGATCTGCAGAACGCCGACCTGATACCTGATTTTTACGAGCAGGACGATGAAAAACGACACACGGTCAACGCGTACATCCCGAATTACCGCCTTGAATTTCTACGGGCGGAAGGGGAGTTTGAGTCGGAGCCGGACCAGTTCAGGTATTTCATCCGGGCACTGCCGCTTTACAATTCACTTAAGCTGAAGACGTTTTATATGTCCGAGGACGGTGAAGTATACTGGCGCTGGAATGAAGAGAACGCAGACCGGTTATTTCCTTACGTAAGATAGCCGCCAGAGATACTGTTATGAAAAAATTTATTAGAAAACAACATGGATATACGCTGATGGAAGTTTTGATCGTGGCGACGATAGTTGGAATACTCGTCACGGTCGGTACGGTCCAGTATCTCGAAGTTAAGCGCCGTGCGAAAGAGCATTACTGCGCACAGCGTCTCGGGCAGCTTGCGGTTTACGAAAACATGTATTTCAAGGAGTTTGGCGAATACACGGATAAATGGAATGCGGGAAGCTCGGGTGACTCGTTCAGCTCCCTGACCGAAGAGGGGTACATTGACGAGCAGTATCTGTACCAGAGCGACGAGTTGCAGCATTACAAGCGCCCGGCATATATCCAGGAGTACCTGCTTGAATTTGTCATCGATGAGAACCAGAACGGATTTCAGATTATCGCGACACCGGTCGTGAATGAAGTTCATCTCTGGTACCCGCGTTGGACCCCGCTTGGCGGAATCGACGATCTCAGAAGCATGTTTGTCGAGCAGGACGGTGTTGTACGCTACCTCGATTCGGGACGTCCGGTTTTTTAAGTATTAAGAAAATACGAAATTTTAATATGCGGAATTTGCTTGAAAATAAAGAGGAAGGATGGACGTTGATAGAGGTCCTGACAGTGTGCGTGCTTATCGGCCTGATCGCGTCATTCGCGATACCGTCGTACATGCAGGCGCGTCGTGTCGTCTTTGAAGACAACGCGATAAGCAGGCTCGAGAGGATCTCACTTGCGGAAAGTCGATTTTACAAGGAATTTGGAAGGTTTGGGGATTTTGTCGAGCTCCAGTCGGCGAGTTTTCTGCCCTTTGGATATTCGACGTCGTTTAATTACTTGAGCCCGACGAGCAACTCCAGTGTGCTTCCTTTCATTGACAGGTATTCGCTTGCGTTCTATGTGCCTAACACGGAAAATTCTCTTTATTTCAAGGTCGATGCGATCCCGGCTGGAAATAACCAGATGGGATTGAGAACTTTCAACATCAACCTGTTCATTACCAGCGAGCCGGATTCTGCTAACATCCTGCAGGTTCCGCCGGTACGGGAAGGTCTTGAAACGGATGGTCTTCCCGTTACACTGTATTAAACGAAGCAAAAATGTTCGGACTGAAAATAAAAATGGCGAATAAACCGAAAAACGAAACTCCTGATCGCGACGCGGAGAAATCCAAATCATCCGGTTACACGATGGTCGAGATCATGCTCGCGGTAGGTATGATCGCAGTTCTCGCGACCATCGCGATTCCAAGCATGCAGGTAGCGAGAAGGACAGCCCTTGAGACCAACGCGGTAACGGGGCTCAAGCAGATCGCCGAAGCTGAAGAATTGTATTACGATGCATTTGGATACTACACATCCGGACGTGACCAGTGGCACGATTTCAGGAAGGTCGACGCGATCGACGCGAAAGGATGGGACAGGTTATCGGGGCGCCGCGGCGAGTTCATCAAGGGGTATTCGATCCAATTGATTAACCTCGGGACCTATCCGCAGAATTACTCGATTGTCGCGTGGCCGATCGAGCGAGGCATGGATTTGAAAACGTTTTTCATAATCGGCGATGGTATCGTGCGCGATACGCAGTATTTCGAACCGATTAATATTTATTAATATTTATTAATATTTATTGATTTTTACTGATTTTGTCTGATCCGCATACGTCGCACGAATTGAACAGGAAACAATGATGAATGGCATAAATAAAAAACAGAAGGGATTCACGCTGCTCGAAGTTCTCGCTGTCGTGGGAATAATCGGGATCCTGACCGTACTCGCTATTCCTGCGACGAGGAAGGTCGAGAAGGTCGTGTATGAAGCCGGAGCGGTCAAGGGATTGAAAGTGATTCAGGAAGCCTTTGAGCTATATTACCGCGAAATGGGATTTTATCCCGTTCATACCGAGGAGCCGTCGCGGCTGTTCTTCCGTGAGATCGACAGGTTTCTCCCGGAGCCGTATTACATTCGCCATGCCGAGAACCATTTCTGCAGGGGATACAGATTGTTCGCTTACGGAATTCCCCCGACAGGATTCGGTGGGGGCGGAGATTCCGGGCTTGGTGGACTAGGTGGCGGAACGGATGAACCAGAGCGATGGGGAAGCCATACCTATGTCCTTATGGCAGTCCCGATACAGAATAATCTGGGGCTATCGACTTTTTACCTGGATCCAGGCGGCGTGATCATGAAGGATGACATATTGCAGCCGTTCTGACAGAATGGATGAATAAAATCGAATCGCTGTTTTTGCCCGTGCGGGCGGAGCATGAAAATGACTGAAGACAAAATAAAAGAAATCGAGAAAACGGAGAATTCTGTTCCGGAAAACGAGCGTGGATTCACGCTGCTGGAAATACTTCTGGTCGTGTCGATCATCACTGTGATCGTCTCGATGGGAATTATCCAGCTTAACGGAGCCAAGCGCGGAGCCTACGAACTCAGCGCGATCAAGGCGCTGAACACACTCGGGTCGGCGGAGATCGCCTACAGGAATGTACACAGGCATTTCACGAACTTCGAAGGATTAAGGCAGCGTGAATATGTCAACGAGAACTGGCGTAAGTATGGACGCACCGACCGCGAAAGGCTCGCCAAGCATTATTCGATCGATTTCTTTGTTCGGGATACGTTCAAGGATCGCACCTACGGATTCGCGTGGGTCGCATATCCCGATCCTGGAAATTCGCTCAACCTGCATACATTCAGGATGTTCGAGGACGGGATAGTGGAGCAGTCGCGTGACGGAGTCAACTGGTTACCAAGGTAAGGAAACGGATCGTCAGAAATGAGTAATTCACATATAACAGAAGGGCAGGCTGAACACATGATCGACTTGCCTGAAAAGAAAAAACCTGAGAAGAAACCTGAGAGAGGATACACGCTGGCGGAGATCCTTACGGTTGCGCTTATTATTGCGCTCCTGTCAACCTTCGCATTTTCCTCGTACAGGAAAGCGCGCCAGCGCGCGATTGAAACCCAGGGAATTCATCAGATGAAAGAACTGGCAGCTGCAATGGAGGCTCATTACAACGATAACGGGATTTATGCCCTGTCGTTCGAGGGATTGCAGCCTACATATATAAACGAGGGTTATGTTCTTTCGGATTCTCCGAACAAGTCGAGGTCGATCGCGTTTGTCCAGGGATTTACCTGCTTCTGGACAGTGAATCCAATCAATCCTCAGAGGTACTCGATTCGTGCCAAGGGAATTTACCGTCACCGCTATGACATAAGCGACTGGCTCGAATTGAGGATTACCGACAGGGGAACGGTCGAGGGACGCAGGTACTCAAATGGGGTTTCCCAGTGGCGTCCCATATAAAATTTAACGGGCGGAAACAGGAAAAGAAAATGAACGATAAACCGTGCGATAAACGGAAAGAACAAAAAAGGAACAGGGATGAGAAGGGATTCACTCTTATTGAGATGGTCCTGGTGGCGACCCTGATCGCCATTCTCTCCACGCTCGCTGTGGCCAGCCTGGCCCAGGCCAGGTTGAAGACGTTCGAAACCGGTGCCGCTAAGGGATTGAAGGCTATCTCCGAAGCCGAGGAAATGTATTTCATGGATAACGGGAGGTACGCATTCGGTTTCAGCGCTCTGGCGACAACATACCTGCCACGGTCCTACTCGGCGGATGCGTTCGCGGGCACCTTTATCAAGCAGTATTCACTGCAGTTTGTCCAGGGAGGCGGTGGCGGCCCGCGTCCTCCTATCGAGAATTTCTCGGTATTTAATTACACCGTCTACGCTTTGCCGCTCGACGGCAGGCTCAAGACGTTTGTCATAACCGACGCCGGTGTGGTTAATATCGCTCAGACCTTATTCGAATGGGCCCCGTATTGATGAATGACTAAAAAGGATTTCGGATAATGCCCGAAGTTAAAAATAAAAATAAAAACAAGAACAGGAAAGAAAAGGGCTTCACGCTGATTGAAGTTCTTACAGTAGCCGCCATCATCGGGATCCTGGCGACTATGGCTGTCGCGAGCACACGCGGCGGCCGCAGGATCGCGTATGAGACTCGCGCAATAGCGGCGATGAAAAATATTGGCGAAGGCGAGGCTATGTATTTTCACAGGTACCGTGAATTCGGGACGTGGAACGACATGCTTGCCGAAGGCGATCTGATCGATCCTGGTTATGACAAGATAGACGATCTCAATAATCCGATCGACACGCCGATGGCGTACCTGTATTCAATCGATATTGCCGTGTATTCGAACGGCAACAGGTTTTCAGCCGTCGCTTATCCAAGAGAGTTTTCACTCTGGAACTTGAGAACGTACGCAACGACCGACGAAGGCGGAGTGATGAACTCGGTAGAACATGCATGGTTCTTCAACGGTTTGTAGATTAAGAAAAAAAGAACAGGAAAGAGAATAAGCTGCCGTAGAGCCGGTCAAACCGGCCAAAGCGGAGGTCAAAAAGAAAATGTTCAAGCAATTCAGAAAGATAGAAAAACAATACAGGGGCTTCACTCTGCTGGAGGTGCTTGTGGTCGCGAGCATCATCGGAATACTCGCGGCGATCGCGGTTCCATCGTTATCGGGAGCGCGGAGAAGTGCCTACGAATCCTCGTGTGTCAAGGCTCTGAGGAGCATCACCGATGCGCAGGAGATGCATTACAGGGACAATTTCGCGTATACCGGCGACTGGGCGCAGCTCGATGATTATCTGCCGTCAGCTTATTCAGGCTGGACCAGGAAGCACTTCTTTGTAGA
>DASWIV010000320.1:0-8280 GCA_036397475.1 bacterium | reverse complement strand
CGATTTCATGCGGGAAATCTTCTCCGGTGGAGCCTGTTCTGAACCAGCTTTCCGAGAAAAACAATGATCAGGCATTGGAGGGTAACCGGATTTTATGGGGCATGTTCGAGTTCAGGATTGATTTACAGAACAGCCAGGTGGAGATTGTTCCTAAGAGGGATTCCGCAGCGCATCTGAATGCTCTTACATTCCTTGAGCCTCCGGCCCTGAAATGGCTCGCCATCGACAACGATACCCTTGTGGTCGACCTGGTAGAGAATACAGTTGATGTTGACGTGATGATCTCTCATCCCCTTCCCGATTACCCGCAGTACGCAGGATTCGATGTCCGGGGAATTTTCATCACGGATGGAACTGAGCCTGTTGACCTTGGTGACACCGACCTTATTATCGCCGGTACTCATCAACCCAGGCTGGATAATGCCGACGGCTACACCAGATGGTGGAATCCAAGGGAATTCGACGGACCGAGTTTTCTTGGATACCGCGACGGTCTGATTGGCCAGCCTGACAGCAAGATCGGATACAACAGTACACTTAACGGATACAAGTATTTCGCCGATGGCCTGACTCCCGAGCAGGATGTGCTCCAGCCGCTGGTCCTTCTGTTCAGGGGACGATTTTCCCCGTCATCGACAAATACAAGACATTACAAATTATCCTTTGGCGATTCTCCTTCGGATTTTCTGGTTTTCAATTACGCGGTTGATGCGTCATGGGAACCGCCGCTAAACGAACCGCCTACATCGCTGAATGATTTTCCTGAAAACGCAAACATTATGGAGCCTTTCCATATTCAACTGAAAGAAACGGCGAATTCGCTTTATTACGACCCAGACCTCGAAAATTGTCCCAAGTCCGGCGGAGTACTCAGGCTCCAGATCGATGTGGCGTCGTGGCATGGACCGGAAGGAATCGGTGATGTACGTGTTTCTTCACCGGACCTGGGGATAGCCGACTTTCATCCGGAAGAGATTTCATCTTATTCCATGCATGGAGCATGGGTTTCAGTTTATGTTGCGGAATTAATTCCTAATGAAGATTTTGGATCGGATAGACCGCAGGTGATAGTGTCCGCCAGAGAACCGGAAGGATCGTACACAACCGGGCCTGACGGAACACAGATTCCATTTGACGGTCCAACTGACGCTGTGCCGACCACGTACGCAGTTTTCACAACAGATGTCACCACGAACTCTCCTCCAGTTGTTGGTCCAATTGAAGGCTTTACGGAAATTTACGCCGGTTCTGCATACCAGTTTGAAGTGGACTATTATGACTGCCAGGATTTGAAGGAAAACCTGGTCGTCGACTGGGAGATCGGCGATGATGATCCACCACAATACGATGATGGCCACGGAGAGATTAACGGATTATTTGAGTTTGGTAACGGGATAATTTACATCAATTACCTCACCCCCGGCCAATATGTGGTCGACGCCAGAGTTACCGATCCACAGGGCAAGCGCGGGTATTCATCAGCGACTTTAACTGTTAATGTAGTTGCGCCGTCCCCGCCTGTTTTACCAGAAGGGATCAATCTTGAATTATCTCTTGAAAGAACCGTTTATCGTTCATACGAATATTATAATACTTCGGATGATGTTCCCACGATACATTTGTCCTGGGACGGATCTTTCATGACTGAGCCATTCGAGGAATGGTCTATTTACAGGGACTCAGATCCGTACGACGGGATTGAAAACTGGATTGAGATTGGAACAACAGAGCCCGGGGTTACTGAATTCGGAAATACACTCACAGGCGCATTCGGATTCAACAGCGGCAAATCATACTATTTCAAGGTTCATGCGCGCGGGATCAAGGATGTCGTTGAAACAGACAGCATTAATTCAACCGACTGGGCGTTCATTGAATTTGAGAATTGTGAAGCTAGCGGACCTGCCGCGGACCAGCATCCCTGGAACATGGGATATGGAGGGAATTCATCAGCGTGGTTCAGGCAATGGGAACGACCCGGAAATGGAGGATGGCCCAGCGGTGGGGCATGGATCATGGATCCTGACAGCCCATATATGGCAAAACATACGTGGAGCGTAATAGCAAGCGATCCTTTACCGATCCTCACCGATCCCGACCTGGCAGCGACAACTGAAGAATGGTACATAGAGATGATGTTCGGCGCTCAGATCCTCCCGGCGAATGAAGCATGGCTGCCGTATCAAAAGTTGAGTGTCGGAACAACCTCAGACGATCCATCCGACCATAACACGGCATCGGTATACTATGAATATGACGAGAGTCCTCCATGGGATTTCATGGAAGGCGAACCTTATTTCACCAGTTATTATTCTTCGAACATGAATTCCAAATTCGATGAGACTCCGGCTACAGCGGGAGATCGCTACGGATGGGGCCAGGACGAGTATGGATTTCCTGTAAGCTGGTCCAGGTTCAGGCTCAGCGGGCTGAATCCGGCTGGCAAAGCCAATGTCAGGGCAGCAATTGGATTCGGGTCTGGAGCATACGATGATGCATTGGCTCGTCCGAAGGCCGACGGTATAGCTGTGATAATCTATTAAGAATTAAATTTTCAGGATTTGCTGAAATCAGAAATGGACCCTTTCCGGGTCCATTTTGTAATATATAGATATTATTTAACAGTAACTTTTTTATGCATTAAGTTAATGTTAAATATTTACCTTGGATTACCCTTTATCAGCGGTAACTGGTTCCTTTTGTTCACAAAAAAATCTTTCTAGTATTCTTGAGAGTGATTGATTTTTATCTCAGCTTATGTTATTTTGGCTCCACTTCTTCCGTGGGAGAGAAGGCAATTCACCACCCAAGAAGATACATTTAGAAGGGGCAAAATACGGGCGTATGTTTGATATTACCTTATCAATTTACAAAGGAGGTAACAATGTTTAGAAAGGTTTTGGCTCTAGCAGCCGCAACCGTGCTTTTGTTCGGTATGGCTTGTTCTGGAAACCCAACCCCGGTAACACCTGATAAAACCAATCAGGGAGACATCGACACGTTTTTCAACCAGTTCGATCTCTCAAGTCCTGTTGTAGGAGAAGTCACCTACAAGGACCTTGATGGTAATGTCCTGAGTTACTGGAAAATCGGCCGCGACGGAAACGATCTTTACATCATGGAGAGCAGAGGAGCGGATATCGATATCGATGTCACTTCTCTTGAAATGATTGACTGCTGGATTACTTATAATAATCCCAGAGGTACAATCGGAACGGGTCCCAATGCTGGTTACCCGTATTATTATATTGGCGACACCGTTAATTACGATATCTGCTTATTCTCCAAGATTCAGGATCCGATCGGTGTAGAAATTCCGCCGTGGACCGGTGGTCCCGCGACAGTTACCGCTGAGATGCATTATGCAGCATTCGGTCCTTTTAATAATGTAGTAGTCGGTCCACTTATGCCCGGAGCTCCCGTGTTTATTTGGCATGGCGCTATTTATTTCGGATGGAACCCATGCTTGAATGATGATTATTACATCCCGGCTGGTACGACTCCAGGTCTCGATCTCACCACGGTGAGAATCGAAGCCCCAGCGGGCCTCGGTGTCTTTGATTACATCTTCCATGATGGAATCTGCGGCATCTGGGATCCTCAGTAAGGTCGGTTGGTACCGAATAGAAGACCTTCACATTTAATGTGAGATCTCACAGTGGACTCCTCAAGGGGTCCCTGTTTTTTTAGCTTTTTTCCGGCACGTCCATTTATTTCAAACATCCCGGCATGCTAGTATTCAGGACTCTGATGCACAGGTTCAGCCAGCTTGAAAAATATTTCGACGACTTTATCGAGTGGGATAAACGCTTGAGTTTCGAAATGCCGTTTATTTTAAAAACACTTGAAGAAGGCAACTGTAAAAGTGTTCTCGATTTCGGTTGCGGCCCGGGACGTCATTCGTTGGTTCTTTCTGAAGCCGGTTATAAAGTGGCAGGACTGGACCGGTCGGATTACCTTGTGGGTCTCGCAAGTAATCTGGCAGAGGAAAAAGGACTGGACATAACTTTCCTGAATGGTGATATCAGTTCGCTGGAAGTCTCGATCGGCAGTTTCGACAGCTGCATCATGCTTGGAAATACTATTCCACTGATTGGTGATACGGATGGGATAAAGGATTCAATCGGCCTTGTCCGGAATTTGTTGTCCGATGGTGGAGTAATCATGGCCCAGATGCCGAATTACGCACAGAGAATTGCCGACAGAGACCCGTCAATCCGGTTCAGGAAAGTCGAGCTCGACGGTAAGCCTGGATTTCTCATCAAAACACGGACCTACCTGGATAATGGTAATCCCGATTCGCCCGATGTGGTCCCCCACCTGATCGTTATCCGTGAAAAGGATGGGAAGTACGAATTCGAGGACAATATAGCTGAGATCAATGCTGTCATTCATTCAGATCTTGAGGAAATCTTCTCATCCGCCGGATTCGAGGATATCCGCTTTTACGGCAGCATGGACGGGAGCGAGTTTATCCCGCTGGTTAGCGATGATTGCGTTATAGTAGCCAGAAAGCCGGGCAAATAATGATGGGGAATAATATATGAAATTTGAAGAATTGATCAGGGCGAATTTCACAGGCAGCGCGGAAGCGATCAATGTCGCTTATGAAAATTGCGCGGAAAAATTAGGCGACGCGATTGAAGCGTCGATCGGGATCTACGAAAATCACGGGACCATATTTTTCGCGGGTAATGGAGGATCTGCCGCCGATGCCTGTCACATCGCAAGCGAGCTGGTCGGAGCTTTTGAAGATATCCAGGCTCCCCTTCCCGCCCTTTCTTTTGCGACCGATGTCGCGATCCTGACTTCCGTATCAAACGATTACTCTTTCACCAATATTTTTACGCAACAGGCGAAAGCGCTGATGAAAAAAGGCGACCAGTTATGGGTAATATCGACCTCGGGTAATTCCCCCAATATTTTGGATACTGCCCGATGGGCGAAAAGCGAAGGCATTAATACGGTTGGATTACTCGGAAGAGATGGCGGTAAGGTCGCCGAATCAGTCGATATTGCAATAATTGTACCCAGCGAAAATACCCAGCGAATCCAGGAAGTGCAGATTCTTATCCTTCACACGCTGGCGTCGGCGCTAAAACGAAAATTCCCGGACGGGCTGAAGTAAATTCAAGGAAGTGGATGATGGACGCTATCGAGGCAATTCGTATGGCATTGATTCCCCTGGGTTATCCTGCGGAGACAAAGGAACATCCTCAACGGTGGGACGACAGCAAGGTAAGGTACGACGGGTGGAAATGAAGGATCCTCCCATTCACTAATGCGGTATGAAATTTTCACAAATTTCCTTTTTCAGGATGTAAAAGGCGCTTATTATTCTTCAATCCATTCAGCAAGTCGGTAATAAATGTCTGTCATTCCTGTACCATCATCCGCCTGGTATGCGAATATAACGCCGGTATCGCCATTGGGATAAACGTCCGGAAGTGCAGCCGGGAAACTGACGTTAACCTGAAATGGATCGGAAAAAACTGTGTCCCCGAATTTTTTGTATCGCGTGTAAACGTTACCACCGGTTTCATAGCTCAGGAAAACCCATGTCTCGTCAAAAGCGTCGAATAATACAACCTGTGTATCGTTCAGTCCGTCGTCCAGGTCGAATTCATCTACCTGGAAGATAGCATCAGCAGTCTCCCAGCCAATCCCATCCGCTGAGAACCCGTACATCAGGTGGTGATGTCCGGAAATCGACCGGGCGTCAAAAACAACATGGAATCCGTCGTTACTGTCGATCCACATTCCGGGATTGGATGCACCCAGCCAGAAATTCGCTTCGCCGCCGAACACGGTCATGGGTTCATCCCATGCTGTGCCGGAGGTATCGCTTGAAGAGACCTTTCTTATATATGGAGGACCGCCTTCGTGCCAGAAGGCGAGATGACAGATTCCGTCGGACGTTTTCAATGCCGATCGTGAAACACTAAGCCAGTTCAGCAATGCTTCCGCCACAATCACGTGTTCGGTGCCGCCGAAAATTGGCCACTCTCCGGTTCCTCCCTGGTTTGGAAAATCGCCACGCCGCATGAGAATCGTCCCGCCCTGGTCGCCGAACATCATGGGATTCCCATCGACCGTGTACAGCATCTCACCAGCATTTTCCATGATGGTTCCGCTATGAGATCTGGTTTGCATGTACAAATCGCCGGGAAGGTCGGGAGCCATGCATAGGGCATGTCCGGCTGGACACTTATATGACTGAAACGACCAGCCGTTTGCGCTTAAGCAATATTTGTTATTAAAAATAGTCCCCAGGGAATACGGTCCGGAATGCCAGTGCCATCCGCTCCAGTCAGCAGTTCCAAATGTATGCCCATTGTCGGATGATGTCGCGAAATGCATGTTATTAGTGTACCCGGAGCCATCGTCGATATACCACGAGAATGAACAATGGAGTTCATTTTCACCATCGATAATTAATGCTGGCTCGATGTCATTCCATAAGGTCCGGCTTGGGTGATCGATCACTCCTTCATCATTCCAGAAAAGTACGATTCCACCTTGCCCCTGCACCTGCGACGGTGTGATGATTATCGGTGGAAGATAAGTGGCCGCATTTTTTCCCGGAAGGAAAATATCGTACGGTTGATCCGATTCGGCTGATATCCAGACCGGGAATGGATCAAGCGCTGATAGATCGGGATCAATAACTTCCAGATAATATTTCGGGTAATCAGCGCTCCATTCAGTCACGACAGAAGTCTGCACAGGATCGAAATTTCCCGGAGATTCCATCCTGAGAATATTTTTATCAGCGTCGAACCAGTCAGCGCATAATACCTCGATTCCCAATACGCCTTCAGTTATTCCAGTGCTGATATCATATTCCAGTGTGTTTACTGACAGTTGTGCTGATAGAAAATATGGCTCAGCACGGTTCGCCGATTCGGGAAAACTATCCGGGATAATTACCGGATCCTCAACAGGCAATTCCCAGACCGCATCGACCGCATAGTTGAATACAAACCCATTATCCATTTCGATCTTGTAGTGACGGGTGTTGCCTGTCCCTGCGGAAAATACTCCGCGCATCGAGAGGTCAAGAGATGACAGGGAATCGTCAGGACCTAACCCATCCGCATAATATTTATAACCATTCAAAGTGGCGTTGTAACCGGCGACTGAGTTCGGTACGCCTTTATTGCCGTCTATGTATCCCCACATTTTAACCTCCGGGTTATATGGAAATTCAGACGGGTTCCACCAGCGCGATAGACCATCGGCATTTATAAGGCGGGTATTTCCCTCCCCGCCGATCAATATATCGGGATCATCAAATCCGCTGATACTGCCATGCCCGATCACAATTCCATTCACATCGAATCCGGAATATTTCGGGAACCCGGGAAACGGATGATTCAACTGGACATCGACATCAAGGATCTCACCGTCAAACTGGATGTTCGACAGGAAAATATTGACCGGGGGCGGGGGTTCGAGAAATCGTAAGGCATTTAGGTGAAACGCAGCATCCCTCATTGGAATCGGTTCGAGCGAATTGGTCAAAGGATCCAATACCATTGTCCAAAGCCCTAAAAGTGCGTGTTTGGGAGCATCAGGTGATGATTGAATGCCGGAAATTGATTGAGGATTCTGGACTGGTGGTGACATCGTGTCACTGCCGGAATGGCCTGAACAGGAAGACAGGACTAAAGCAATTGAAAATAAAGCCAGTAGACTGTACGGGATAGCTCGGAATTGCATCGTATTCCTCCGGATACAACAGGACAAATTGTATTTGGCAATATAAGAATCGATTCGGCTCGCGCGGAATCGAATCCACCCTCTATTATGAAAAGTACAATTCAGCCGTACGGTAAAGAACTGCAACCCCGTAGGGAAGACAGTCTTCATCAACTGAAAATTTGGGATGATGGTGCGGGTAAAAAGTTTCCTTCTTTTTGTTCTGCATCCCGAGGAATCCAAAGCAGCCCGGGACTTTTCTGAGGTACATCCCGAAATCCTCGCCACCCATGATCGGTTTCATCTCGAAGACATTTTTCTTACCAAGTATATCGACCGCTGCCTGCCACATGATGTCCGCCATATCGCTATGGTTCACGGTGGGTGGAATCTTCCGGTCATAGACAACATTAACGGAACCACCCATAGATTTTGAAACTCCCCTGGAAATTTCGTTTATGCGTTTTTCGGCAAGATCCCTGGCTTCATCGGTGAATGTACGTACCGTCCCCTTCAATTCGACCCACGGTGGGATCACATTGTAAGACTGGGGAGAATTGATTCCCGTTACTGTCACTA
>DASWIV010000319.1:0-5005 GCA_036397475.1 bacterium | reverse complement strand
CGATACCACCAATTTCCCATGATGCATTATCGCGATCCTGTCGCAGAGACTTTCCGCTTCCTCCATAAGATGAGTTGTGAGCAGGATGGTCATCTGGAAATCATTTTTCAGTTTCATAACCAGGTCCCAGACGCTTTTACGCGCAAGTGGGTCGAGGCCGATAGTCGGTTCATCCAGGAACAGGACCCTGGGCTTATGGAGCATGGATTGAGCGATCTCAAGACGGCGGATCATTCCTCCGGAATAATACTGGACCATTTTCGACATAACGTCGGTAAGACCCATGAAATCAAGGGCTTCAGAGACTTTCTCTTTTCGTTCACCAGCCGGGATGTCATAAAGTTTTGCGGTTACCAGCAAATTTTCGTAACCCGAAAGGGTACCATCGGCGGAAATAAGCTGGGGAACGTAGCCGATCAGCCGCCTCACAATAGACGCTTTTTTGACGACATCGTAGCCACCGATGTACCCATGTCCGGAAGTCGGCGGGAGCAGGGTTGTAAGCATTTTGATCACTGTTGTTTTGCCGGCGCCATTAGGGCCAAGCAGACCGAATACTCCGCCTTTTTCTATTGAGATGGAGAATTTGTCTACAGCGATAAGAGAATTAAATCTCTTCGTAAGCGACTCTGTGCAGATGATGTCCACAAGGCAAATTTATAGTTATTTGGAGGAAACAGCAAGTCCGGGGAAATCCGGACAGTTTCTAAAAAATGGTTCAGGCTTGAATTGACATACAGGTCATAATGGATGTTATAATTCGGGCGCTTACGCGGACCGGTAAGTCATCAATAAATAACCCTGGAACAGGATGGGGAATTCGGGCAGGCAGCGATGCTGTCCGTCCATATTCATTCGGAGGAAAGAATGGCAACACATTCATGGTTTTTAGGTATTGTCACCTATCTAGACGGGAACATCGGTGAAGCGGGTGTTTTACTTATTTACAGGGATATCGACGGAAACGGTGACAGATGGACCATACCTGGTGAAAAGACAATGAATTTTCCCAGCGATATTCCGTCGTGGCTGAAAGGCGAACTTGAAGCTCAATTGTCCGATCTAGGCATTCTGGTCAGCGAAAAGCAGATCGATTCATTTACTCCAATTATACCCCCCACATCAGAACCGGACCACGATCAGCACCTGTATGATGCCATCTGGGAAAGCGGCACAATTATGTCAGCACCATGGCGTCCCGGCAATCCGGGGCCATCAACCGGTGACGTAGGATATTTCAAACAAGGTGAGCTGCTTGGCATGGACGCTAATGAATTTGGAGCCAACCATTACGCGATCCTGATGAAATACTTCGGCCTTTATACCTGAATCACAGAAATTAAGTTTAATCGCGTTCATTTGCTTTGACTTTTTCTAATATAGGCTCTATTTCTTTCGAGAGCCAGGTAAATTTATACTCATCAACCAGGCGTTTGGCTTCTTCGGCTGCCTTATGGGCGTCGTTAATTTTTTTCTTATTTATCAGAATCTGTGCCTGGTGAGTCAGGGAATATGCCAGGCCGTCCTGGATTTTACTGTTGCGGCAGATTGATTCCCCTTCCTTGCACAAAGCCATTGCTTCATCCATCTGGCCTCGCCTGATAAGAATTTCCGCCTGGTTTCCCAAAGATATCTGCAGCCCGTTCAGATGGGATATTTCGCGGCAGATTGATTCCTGCTTTTTGTGAAGCTCCATTGCGCCGTCCAGATCGCCCTGCTCTCTCAGTATTAATGCCTGGCTTCCGATACTTCGTTCAATTCCATAAGGATCTGAAATTTCCCTCGCATATTTCTCCTGCTCTTTTAGAAGGATCATAGCCTGATCATATTCCCCAGCGTTGCAGAGTATGATCGCCTGGTTGCCGAGACTGATCGACAAGGTCCATATGTTCCCGGTCTCCCTGGAAAGGCGCTCCACCCGTTTGTGCAGCGTCATCGCACCTTGCGGCTCACTGCGTAACCTCAATATTTCCGCCTGATTGTTAAGGCATTTGATGAGGTCGGGGATATAATTCAACTCCATGCAGATCTTTTCCTGCCGTTCCAGCATGACCTTGGCCTCATCGAGATTGCCAAGATGAAAGTTTATAACCGCCTGCTTGCCAAGGCTGCTTTGAAGGCCGCGGATGTGCCCGATCTCCTGGCAGATCCTGTCCTGCTCAGCAAATACCTCGAGGGCGGATTCGATTTCATTTTGCTTCCACAGCACGGTACCATAGCCCCTCATGCATTCCGCCTGTTTCCTCCTGTCTCCTTCATTTTTGTAATGTTCTATCAATTTTTTCTTAATGCTGCCGGATTCCCTGAGGTTACCCGTATCCAGAAGCAGGTCGGAGATCCAGATGAATGTCTCGAAGTCCTCCGGCGTTTCAGCAGTTTCAAATAATGTCTCATATGCTTCCGGAAGGTTAATCGAATAATCCCGTTCGAGCCTGGACCAGTACCGTTTGACCTCAAACTCATTTTCCTGCCAGGCGATCCGGAAAAATTTGAGGTCCCTGAGGCAGTCGTAGAGGCGCCCCCACGATTCGGATTCCGCGAGCTGCCACGATAATTCATTGACAGTCCTGGGATTTTTTCCCCTTGCCGCGAAATACTCCGCTAATTTTAAATGGACCTTCTGCCTGGTCTTCGGTGTAATTAAATACCTGTCACCGATCGCCTCACGGACGTAATCGTGGGAAAACCCTATCAGTCCCGATCGGGTAATCAGCAATTTCCGAACCGCGGAATAAAACTGCGACCATTGCATTCGTGGAAGCGGCTTCCCGGCGGCGCCCAGGAGATCAAGGAGTTCCGATTCGGTCAGTCCGCGTCGAGACGCCCACAGGAAGGTCATCGCGTCCTGGACCAGGCCCGGCCACTCAGTTTCGTAATCCCTCTCAAGCCTCCTGAGAATCTTGCTGTAAAGGACCTGAATCGATTCGGAAGATGAGTAATAATCGATAGCACGATCGAGGTTTTCATGAACGCCAAACAACCGCAGCTCCTCGAGCAGCGAGCGAAGATAAAGCGGATTACCGGTGCTGTCATTTTCTACAATCCGTTTCGATCGATCATCATCCAGGCTTTTACTGTACTGGTTGAGATAATTACGGATCAACTTAACCCTTTCCGATCGGTCCAGTTTCTCGACCTCATAAAACTGCCATTCCCTGTTTTTTAATTCATCGAGTGATAGACCGGGAAGTGAGGAGACGATCAGGCGTATGTTGTCGGGAATATGAACCGGAAGCCATTCGAGACGGCGTGTATTTTCCGGTTCTTCCAGCTTGTTGAGGGCGTCAAGAATGATGACGGCCTTTTCCCTCATGGCAACTATATGAAGCCAGTTCGTGAAAGATTTGATCAACTGGCTGGGTTCATTCGGGATCTCGTACTGTATTCCAAACCTGTGCTGGAATTCGCCCATGATCCGCTGGAGCATGGTTGCCCAGTCTGACGAGTAAGGAGTCGCTCCAATAAAATGGGTGATGATGAAGGTGTCAGGATGCGTTTCCTGGAATCTTACCGCCCAGTTCGCGAGTAAAGCGGACTTCCCGATTCCGGAATCGCCGGTAATTACAAGCGGCAAAGTTTTCTCCACGACATGCCGATCCAGCCTTTCGAAATACCTGTCGCGTCCAATATAAATCCTGTACCGGCTTTCAGCGTAGCTGATGTGCTCCAGATCGTAATTCTCCAGTTGAGTTCGTTCATCGGATTCCGGAAAAAGTTTGTCAATCAGATTGGTCATGTCCTGAAGGACAAGCTGCCCGAGCTCCTTAGCGTTAGAATAATCCTCCCGTACTGGAAACCCGGAAGAGCGGATCCTTTTCTTGAGGTCCAGTAATTTTTTGCGGCGATCTTCACCCAGGTCCTTGAATTCTGATCCGGTTGTGTCCTCACTTTCCAGGATTACATGATGCTCGGATTCCGGACGGGTCCTGAAATAACCTGGATCCCGAAAGTAGAATAAGCAGTGTTCAGACGGACCAGGGGAGTTCAGGGCTCCATGCAGTATTTCCAGTTCCGTAACCGACCTGTCAGAAATTTCAGCGATCCAGGGATGCGCCTCAACCAGCTCATCGGGAAGGCTATCAGGTATCCAGCCATATCGCTCACCCAGTAAGCCGATGAAAAACGGACGGCAATCTTCGATCTC
Organism: bacterium; assembly: GCA_036397475.1. GTDB lineage: Bacteria > JAJVIF01 > JAJVIF01 > JAPKYR01 > JAPKYR01 > DASWIV01. Next base: position 861 of record DASWIV010000319.1, on the reverse strand, counting down.
ATTGAAGCATATGGGAAGTACCTTCCCTTCCGCAGCCTGCTCGTTGCTGACTCCCCATCGAAGATCTACCTCATTCCAGACAACACCGCGGCTCTCGCAAAGCTTGCGCAGCTGGGGGAAAATCTTCTTCATCAGCTCTTCCCTCTCGGGTTGCATGTCCTGGAAGGTCGATGAGATGAAGACTTTTAATTTTCTGTTCCGGATATTGTCTGAAAAGTTATCCAACCGGACTCCTCCCGGAAACAATTTAATGACAGAATGGATTATTCGATGCAGTATTAATGATAGCAGAATTTTCACTTGAAATATAAGGATCGATCAAGTTGCGCGGGGATATTCGCGCTTAATTGATTTTATCTATTAAAGCCTTGATTTAAACGATATTATCGGCTGGCATTAATGTAATTATTTCGATTTCATAGCAATATTTGACAAAATCATCCCGAGCTTATAGAATACGGCGAGCCGGTTCATTAACAGGTTGACTATATAGTTCAAGCATTTTTTATCGGGGTTTAATGACAGGAGAAAGCGGACAGGATATTTTTCATTATCGGTTAGTGCTGCGAGGATGTCCTGACTTTTTGAATGAAATTACTTGACATTGCGAAAAAAATAACTAGCATTAAATAATTCCGGGATTTCAAGTGTAAATATCCGGTTTTCACATTAGTGAATAATGAATACAGAAGCGTCTAGGGGTTACTATAACGATTAGATTTTATTAAGACCCTGTTATTTATACGGGTGTTATTAGGGACGGATTTCCTGTTGAAGCCTGATTCAAACCAACTGCCCGACAACCTTCAGGTTTCGTAGCCACCCCCAAACTGCCGGAATCGTATCCGCGTTCAAGATCGG
>DASWIV010000318.1:0-2135 GCA_036397475.1 bacterium | reverse complement strand
GTTTGCCCGGGATGGGTTCGAACCGATATGGGTGGGCAGGATGCGCACCGGACTATCGAAGAGGGCGCTGATGGAATTGTAAAACTCGCCACCATCGGGAAAAATGGTCCGACCGGCAAATTCTTCCGCGATGGAAAAGAGATTAGCTGGTAAGCTCCCTGTTCTGTATAATTGATGCCGGTCCTGTTAGTGGATAGCGAATATCCTCATGGGGATATATTATTTTGACCATTTAAATTGGAGTCATTTCAATAATGGAATACCGGCAATTAGGTTCCAGCGACTTAAATATCTCCGCGGTAGCTTTTGGCGCATGGGCGATCGGAGGATTCATGTGGGGAGGGACCGATGACGATGCCGCCATATCAGCTATGAACACGGCATTCGACCTCGGCGTCACCGCGATCGATACAGCCCCTGTCTATGGATTCGGACATAGTGAGGATCTGGTCGCTAAAGTGATCAAAGGACGCAGGGATAAATTCCAGATTTTTACAAAATATTGCCTCAGGTGGGAAGAGGATTCAGGAGCACTGCATTTTGAGCGTACAGGTGTCGATGGCAACCCGATTAAAATCTATCGAAACGCACGGAAAGAAAGCATCGTCAAAGAATGCGAAGACAGCCTCCGGCGTCTTGGCACCGATTATATTGATCTTTACCAGCAGCACTGGCCTGTTCCTGAGAATAACCTGCACGAAGCTATGGGAGCGCTCGATCAGTTACTGGCTGACGGAAAAATCCGCGCCGCGGGAGTATGCAATTTCAATGTTGAACAGGTCGAAGAGGCAATGGATTATGTCGATCTTGTCTCAGTCCAGCCGCCGTACAGCATGATCAACCGGAATATCGAGGAAGACCTTCTCCCCTTCTGCCACGTAGGCGGGATCGGGGTAATTCCGTACAGCCCGCTTCAGAGGGGAATACTGACCGGGAAAATCTCAGTGGACCATCAGTTCCCCGACAATGATCATAGATCTACAGACAAATTCTTCGAGCGGGAAAATCGCGAAAAGACACATCAATTACTCGATAATCTACGTCCAATCGCCCAGGCACATAACGCGACTCTCGCGCAGCTTGTTATCAGGTGGACCATCACCCGTCCGGGCGTTACAGCGGCACTTGTGGGCGCCAGGAATCCGTCGCAGGCAAAGGAAAATGCAGCCTCAGCAGACCTCGATTTATCGGCCGAAGAACTTAACCGGATTACGGCATTTGTCGACCAGGTACAGCTTGACATTTAAACCCGCGCTCGGTACTAATTCTATATATCAAAAAGCCAGAGGTGGAGGAACCATGGCTAAAATTGAAGTGGGACCAAGCCACTATATGTTTCCCATGCCAGCCGTGCTTGTGGGCGCGAATGTACACGATAAACCCAACTACCTGACCGCCGCGTGGTGCGGCACAATGCAGGGACAACCCCCGCTTATTTACGCCGCGTTAAATCGCATAAGGTATACCCTCTACGGCATTCGCGTTAACGAATCGTTCAGCATAAATATCCCGTCCACCTCGCAGGTTAAGGAAGTCGATTACTGCGGGACCACATCGGGGCATGAGCACGACAAATCGAAGATCTTCTCCACATTCTATGGTAGCCTCGGCACCGCGCCGATGATCGATGAGTGTCCCATAAATCTGGAATGCAGGCTTTTACAGATATTGGATTTTGACGGATCCCATGAGATTTGTGTAGGAGTGGTTGTCCAGACATTCGTTAAGGAAGAGATCCTGACTAACAACGAACCGGACATTAAGAAAGTCGATCCCCTGATTTATTCAACCGGCGACCACAACTATTACAACGTCGGCGAAATGATCGCCAAAGGTTTTGATGTGGGAAAAGACTACGTCGCGGAGCCTGAAGAGGAATAACAGAAGTCCCAGGAGCGATTTTGTAGGCGGCACGAGGCTGGCAGATACCATACGTTTGTTGCTCATTATACTATAAATTCTTACTGCGTTTCGACGATTAACTCATAATAACTTGATCCGGAGTCCTGGCGTATACGAATCCTGTACGTGCCCTGATTCAGGTACGCTGGAATCGTGAATGTTTTATAATCCGGATCTGCATCCTTTTCTTCGTCTACGAACTCCGAACATTCCCCGTATAATTGCAGCCTGGC
>DASWIV010000317.1:0-3980 GCA_036397475.1 bacterium | reverse complement strand
TTTAAAGCGCGATCCGTCCTCGGCAGCACCCTCGAGATTACGAACATTTATTCTCAACAGGTCGCCCGATGAACCGAGGACATACTTCTGTCCGCCCACGTTAATGTAATCCATGGGGTGGTTCATCCTGTATTCAACGGTCCTGTTCGTGAAATCGACCCATACCAGTTCTCCGTTCTCACTGAGAAGATCATCGGTGAGATTGAAAGAGAGTCCGGAGTCGATATTTTCGATCTGTATAAGGAAAGTGAACAACTGAGAGAGGCTTTGCGCGGTGACGGGACTTATCGTTTCAAACCGCATGCTGGTGATGTCACCAAGCGCAATATTCACAGTTTTACCAACTTCGCAGGGTACGTCGCCGATCAATACACGCTCGAAGAATGGATCGGAGCCGCCGAAAAGGTCATCATCGTCATTGTCGTCGATACCGGTGTCCCAGTTACTCCAGAGGATAAAGAACCTGTCTCCTTCGAGAGCCACATGGTTACCGTCCTCACGCTCGAAGGTCATGAATTCGACATCGACCCTGAAAAGGTCACCGGGATCGCCGAGGTCGATCATCGCGCCGTAATCGCTGATGAAATAACTCAGTGGATGCTTCATGCGGAACTCGATGTTCTGCTTGTTCTCTCCTACCCATACGAGTTCACCATTCTTGGAAAGGGTGTGCTCGGTGAGTGCGAAGTATGCTCCGGTGTCCATGTTGGTGAGAAAGATCTGGAAATCCAGTGTGTTCGCCACGTTAATGGATGTAACCGGCGCGGAGGTATTAAGCCTTATCACACTGGTATGCTGTAAAGGAACATTGGAGGTTTTTCCCGACTGGACGGGTACATCGCCAAAATACAATTCCTGCAGCCAGGAGTCTGACCCACCGAAAAAGAAGTCGGTTCCAGAGCCGTTATTGCAGCTGACAAGGTTCATGCAAACGATGAAACCGGCAGCGAGCGTGAGAATTTTTCGAAGCATGCCTGAGCTCCTCCAGGGATAATCCCGGGACTTGATTAGTCTTAATCTGCCTTTAATATCGTCCTACGAAGGCGATATTTGCCGAATCACCAGCAAAATCATGCTGGGAGTATATCACAATCACATATAAGGATAAACCCGAATCCAGTCAATATCATACCTAAAATCCCGCTGGAGGCACCGCTGCGGCAAACCGGATACTTTCCACCAGATCGTTCATGGCGCCGTCAAACAGCGCTATGAGCGGGTTCGGGTAGATTCCGATAAGAATAATGAGAATAATCAGCGGGATAATGCTCACGAGTTCGCGCGCGTCGAGGTCCGGGAGCCATTTCCATCTTTCGTCAAGGTCTCCCATGAATACTTTTTTGACCATTATAAGCATATAAGCCGCGGTGATGATGATTCCGAGTACCGCCACAGGCGCGAGCGCCCTGAAGAAGATAAGTCCGTCACGGGTAAGGAATTCCTTGTTCTGAATCGCGCCAAGCAGGCTCCAGAATTCACCCCAGAATCCGGCGAGTCCGGGCAATCCGAGATTCGCCATACTGGCTATTATGAACAGGATCCCGTAGATCCTCATCTGCGGGAGAAGTCCGCCGAAAGCATTAACTTCACGGGTATGAGCCCGGTCATAAATCACTCCGACGAGGAGGAAGAGAGATCCTGAAATTATGCCGTGGTTGAAATTCTGCAGCTGGGCGGCGTTCATTCCGAATTTATTCAATGCCGCCATACCTAAAAGGGCGAATCCCATATGGCTGATCGACGAATACGCGACAAGTTTTTTCATGTCGGTCTGCGCCATAGCCACCATCGCACCGTAGACAATGTTAATGATAGCGAGGACCCCCAGTACAGGTGCGAGGACATACACCGCCTCTGGGAAGGTCGGGAAACTCATCCTCAAAAATCCATAGGTGCCCATTTTAAGCAGGACTCCGGCAAGGAGGACACTTATGGCGGTTGGCGCTTCGACATGAGCGTCAGGCAGCCATGTGTGGAACGGGAAGATAGGAACCTTGATCGCGAAACTCAGGAAGAACGCCCAGAACAGGACAATCTGCCATTTGAAATTTTCGGAAGTGCCAAGGTGTTCATGAGCGAGTTCCTGTAACTTAATAATGTCGAAGGTCTGCTGCTTGGTAAGGAAATAGAGCGCGATAATTCCGACGAGCAGGAAGACCGATCCGAACAGGGTGTACAGGAAAAATTTCAAAGCGGCGTATTCTTTTCGAGGGCCGCCCCAGATGCCTATCAGGAAGTACATCGGCACCAGCACCAGTTCCCAGAAGACATAGAAAAGAATATAGTCCAGCGAAATGAAAGTGCCGAACATTCCGACTTCGAGGATAAGAAACCAGGTCATGTATTCCTTGACACGGCGTCCTACATTGAACGACGCGATCACGGCAAGTACGCTCAGGAGCGCTGCGAGAATGACCATTGGAAAGCTGATGCCGTCGATCCCAAGGTGGTACTGGAAAACGGCAATCGTGTATTCCGCTTCCCATGTATCGCCGGCAGGACGGTCGGTGACATTGATCCACGGCCGCAGCTCCTCGAATTGCATATCCGATGAACTTCTTTTGAACCAGAAATTCCTGACGACTTTTCCGAAGACGGGAACCTGTTCACCGTCTATTGTCATGTAATACGTGTTGGTTTCATCGGGGACAAAAGTGACAGCCTCATCGTTCATCGCGTTTTGAGGTGAGTAAGTCCCATCGCCCCTGATGACGAAGAAGTTACCCTTCTGGTCTTTATAAATTATGTCACCGTCAGAGTTCCGGGCTTTGGTGTATCCGAATATCAGAACGCAGACGAGGATGAGAGGTATGATCGTGTAAAAGAGAGAGTTGAATTTAATGAACGCGGCATCCCTGGATGGGAGAATGACGTTGAACAGGACACCGACCAGTGGAACAAAAATGATGAGGGACAGGATGTATGAATTTTCAGTTGAGCCGAATTGCAGGAGGTGGAATTCACTTCCGGGGATAGTGATACCGCCAAAAGCGAGCCTGTAAAGACCGTAAATGAATAACCCGGTCAACGCGAACCAGATGACCCGCGCGACCATTCCAAGCGCGCCTTCCTGCAGTTCATGTTTCAGATCTTCGGCTGTCTGTTTGGGTTCCCAGACATTTTCGTCCACCGGAGGCGGAAGATTTCTCGGATCATGATCACTCATTTTGTACGTTCCTGTCTCATATCAACCTTTTAAATTATCTAACGAACAGCGCGAGCAAATAGAACATCACGAAGATGATCGTGACCATCATGTAATTCTGCACGTAGCCCGACTGTATTGGTTTTGTGAAATCTGAAAAGAAGTTCACTATCCACGCCGCACCGTTGACCGCACCGTCCACGACCTTGTTGTCCCACCATCCCTGGATCATGGACAGCTGGGTCGTAAGCCAGCCTGCGGCATTCACGATGCCGTCGACAACCCAGTTATCGAACGCTCTTAACGCCTGCGACAAGAGCATCACCGGCTGGATTATGTATTCTTCGTAGAACTCATCAACGTAGTATTTATTAAAGACCGCACGGTACAGAGCGCGATAGGCGTTCTTAATTTTTTCTTTCGTCTCGATACCCTGCGGAGTGTTGTTAACGCTCAGGCTGAGGATAATTCCTGCAGCCGCAACGGCAAGACTGATGAACATCGGCACAATGAATTCAGCATTTATCTCCGGGAAGTGCGGATGACCGTGGTTGAGGAATTTCGCGATAAGGTTATTTTCACCCATGAACGGAATTCCAAGCCATCCGTAGACGAGTGAGAATATCGCGAGGATGATCAAAGGCACCTGCATCGATAGCGGGACTTCCTTCGGCTCCGGATGCCCTTGATGCTCATTATGCCCGCCATCGCCATGATTTTCGGTGTTGTGCGAATCAAACGGTCCGGGGGGTACGGGGAATTTTGAGTATGCTCTAGTGTCCGCTTCTCCGGGCGCGTGCGCGTGAATCGGATTTTCATCCGCGCGGAATTTCCA
>DASWIV010000316.1:0-3388 GCA_036397475.1 bacterium | reverse complement strand
GGAGACCAGATATTTTCGCCCATCTTTTCGGCTGTATTGAAAAATGCCTCGAATGGGCTGATGAAGTCGTCATTGTCCTCGAAAAACCCGGGCCAGCTCATTAATCTGCGGGACGGGGTTCCAGGACGTCGTACTCTTAAATTAACCATCGTAAAATCCTCCTTCGATTTCTTTGGTTACAGGAGGAATATACCACATTAGCGTATTGCTGTCAAGTATCTTGCAGAAAAAAATTTAGATTTCCTAAGGTTAATCCTGTAGAAATTGAGGGGAACAACCTGATATACGAGGTTTTAACTCGATTCAGACAGTAATTACCAGTTTTTCAGGATGGATTAATCGCCTGCACTATCAAATGAAATCCACATTTTTACCAGGTCGCGTGCAGCTTGAGATGGCGTACTATCCCCCTGTACAGCACCAATAACTGCCACCATATCCGCGCCTGCGCTGTGGACTTCCCTGATATTCCCCGAATTTATTCCCCCAATCGCGCAAATGGGAATTTCCGGTTTTGTCCTCTTGACCTCTTCTACTATCCTCTTGAGCCCATCAGTTCCAATCACCGGCACGCCTGATTTCGTCCCGGATTCGTAGACACTTCCAGCCGCTATATATGTGGCACCCTGCCTGATAGCTTCGAACGCCTGCTCCGAGTTCCTGCAGGTTCCCCCGATAATGGCATCCCGTCCAAGCGCACTTCGCGCCTGGCTCACGGGATAATCCTCAATTCCTACATGAACACCGTCCCCACCTGTAATACCCACCAGCTCAACATAATCATTCAAAATTACCGCAAGTCCCGAACCCTTCAGATTACTCACCATCTCATCGAGAATTCCCGGAAGCATCTCCTCCGAAAACATTTTTGCTCTGACCTGGACCATCCGGATACCCTGATCATACAGCGTCAACGCCCAGTCAAGGATTTCATCCATATTCGACATCGGATCGACATTAATGATCGGGTAAATCCCTCTGCAGATCTCAATCGGTTCCATGTCCATGGATATTAGCAGAATTTTATCGAACCCGGTAGATGAGAAAAATTGTATACTGTCCGTATACATTAATGGCAATTTTTCTTTTACATGGCGACAGCAGGAACATCGACGCTGGTCAGCTAAACAGGCGCTTGAAGAAACTACTCGATGGTATCCCTACCGAAGGCAATTTGAATTATTCCGCCTTCGACTTATCGGAGCCGGGCTCGTCGGTTCAGGAAGTGGTCGCGAGCGCTTTGACAGTCCCGTTCCTTGGCGGGAACCGTACTGTAGTAGCCAGAAATACCAAGGTGGTCGAAAAATATTTCCGGCAGAAGGATGAAGACTCCGAGCCATCATCAGGTGGCGAATCGGAATCGATAATCCGCTCTATCGGCCAGTTAACTCAGCTGCCTGACGACTCTCTATTAATTTTTATAGAGGAATCGGGGCATCTTGACGGACGAACCGCATTTTACAAGGCGCTTAAAAAAGCCGGATGTAAAATGGAGGAGTTCAAGTCCATGTGGTTCGATCCGGCCGCGGGTGGAATCGACACGGTTACGCGATTTATAAGGGCTGAAGCCACACGAATGAATTTGAGGATCGATGAGAAAAATGCCGAGCTGATCGCGTACAAGGTCGGTCCGGATTCGTCGAGGATCGTCCGTGAGCTTGAAAAACTCGCAATCTACGCTGGTCCCGGGGCAAGTATAACTCCGGACATGATCCACGATTCGGTCGCCGAATCATATGAGGCGGTGATATTCAATCTTGTCGACGCTATCGGCATGCGCAATATGCCACTCGCCATGGAATATTTTTCCAACCTGATGGAGCACGACACGAACGAGCAGTACATCATCACCATGATAACACGCCAGCTACGGCTCATAGTACGGGTACGGGAAGCTCTCGCGGCAGGCTCTGTCCGGGACCAGAAAATTCTTGGCCCGCAGCTTGGCGAATCCACCTTCACCATCGGAAAGATTCTGAGGCAGACAAATCGATTTCCCAGATTGAATTATCCCGACATGCTCGACAAAATAATAGAGACGGATTACGCGATCAAGCGCGGTAAGATGGCCCCGAGACTGGCACTTGAGACATTGATTGTTAAGCTGATCTCGTCGAGGTGATGCAGGGATGTTTAATCATTCGGGTTTTCTTTTTCCCGGCGAGTGTATCGGCGGGTAATTTTGTTCAAGGGGAACGGATCTGCGGGTTGCATTTTTTTCATTTCGTTCGCTGATCGGGACTAGGTTGAGTGTGAAACCACAAGCGCATCGTTTCTCCGGATTCTGGCTTTTGAGCATGCCGATGCGAATCAGGATGCGGTAGACGGTGCCGGGATCGATGTCGAGGAGGCGGGCGATCTCGCGTACGGATTTCTCCTTAAGATCCGGGTGGGAGAAGGCTATGGGGAGGAAATCCCCTCACTAACTATTAGGACAGATTTTAGGGATTTGGTGATATTTAAGGATGTGGGATAGGGCTTGTGTGCCGGTTGTCAAATCCATCCTTGGATAATGCAGATGTAATTCGGGGAGGAATTATCTGGGCGGTATCCAGATTAAATGTTTCTTTGTACTCTATCTCAAGACAGGTGCAATAATGAAAAATAAATTTTTTACCTTAGCTGTTGCCATTGCCATCATTATTCTACCCGGGGGAAGATTAAAATCAGCACCAGATGATGACTACAATCCCATAATCTATAAGCCAGATTATAATCAATGGTTATTTCAAGAATAATATTCTAAATGCCATGGTCGAGAGATTAATTATTTTTTACAGGAAGTTACACCTGAGGGAATGATTATAGGTCCTTCAGTCTCTTCCTGGTGGGAAGATAGTCCTGCGAAAGTCTGGATAATTAGCATAAACTCTCTTATCGCTCATTAGATAATTCATCTTTAATACAAGTCTGGTCTCCAAAATCAGGCTCAATAGAACCTCAATTATTGCAGGACTTCGAATTTGATGCATCGGCAGTAACAGATATGGGCTGGAAAGAAATCGATGATAAATGGATTTTGTATGTAATAAATAGATATGATTCCGCTCAAAAGGCTGGTACAGTTTGCACCTTTTCTTTAAATTTTACAGAACCATACTTAAGAATAGTCAGCGAAGACCGATATGATGATTTAATCTGGATAATCCAATCTCCGACGAAAATATCCAACGATCCTATTTTCTATGAAATTTCGTATCCTAGCGGTTCTCCTCCACCCGGTCAGCCGGTTATCATGACGCTGAATTTTGAGTTATAACCGAAAGTTGTGTTTGACCTAAAACAAAAAGGTGGCGTACTCTTACAGTTAATCAAACCAAAAGGAGCACGCCGTATGGACGAGAATAACAGACAAATCATCAAATTTCCAGAGAACGCCAAAGACGCA
>DASWIV010000315.1:0-2784 GCA_036397475.1 bacterium | reverse complement strand
GCTTGCGATGATCGCCGACATCATCGGGATCGGGGAGGGTGAAGTTCTCCTGCAGGAAATTATAAGGAAAATTCTGATCTATCATCCGTACCTGCAGGGCGCGGGATTTTTATCAACCCGGGAAAAATTCTATGAAGACCTTGATACGATTGAAGGTGTTTACGTCCCCGCCTTGTGGGAGGACGATAAAGGAAATTTTGTCCCGCAGGACGGACGCAAAATACAGCAGGCGAGTGTCGAGAATCCAAACGATTATGAATCGTACACTCCGATAATTTCACCGGATGGGGTTTATGGCGCGAAAAATCTTATCGAGGTCGGCAGGGGATGTCCGACCAATTGCCGGTTCTGCCTTGTCAGTTTTATCTTCAAATCGGGGCGTGACCGCTCCAGGGAAAATATTTTAAAGAACGCGCACCGCTACGAACCGGAGAAAGCATCTATCGGGCTTGTCTCATCAAGCCTGTCAGATCATCCCGACGTACCGGGGATTATTAGCGACCTGGCGGATGAGGGTTACCAGGTGAGCGTGTCTAGCTGCAAAATTTCCAGTACTACAAAGCAGCTTGTTGAAGCGCTAGCCAAGGCACAGGCCCGAAGCATCACGTACGCTCCCGAGCATGGCAGCGAGAAGATGCGGAAGATTATAGGAAAGTTATATCTGTACGAGGAGGTCAGGGAGCGATGCGAGTGGGCGTTCGACGCAGGCTTACGCAAGGTTAAAATGTATTTCCTGACAGGATTCGATGAGGAGACGGATGAGGATTTAGCCGCGACACCGGACTTTGTCAGATCGATATGTAGTGACCTCGAAATAGGCAAAAGGAAAGGCGCAAGAATTTTAATAGGTATAGCACCGCTGGTTCCGAAGGCGATTACTCCATTCCAGCGGAGGGGTATGCAGGAAGAGAAGGAATTGAACCGGAAGTTGAAGGTTGTTATCGATTCGTTCAAAAAAGATCCGCATGTGGAGATCGAGTTCGAAAGTCCAAGGGCATCGATAGTCCAGGGAGCGCTATCGATTAACGGAAGGGAAATCACGGGACACCTGGTTCACGTGTCGAGGAGCAGGGGAAATATTTTAAGGGGATGGGAAGATGCGCTGAAGGAAGTCGGAACGGGTCCCAGGAAATCGGTTTTAAGAGGGAAGAAATTCGGGGAGGAGCTTCCGTGGAGTTTTGTCAAGCGCGGGTGAAGTTGCTAATATTCAAACCAAATGAATATTCGGGAGTCTTAATGAAAAAGGGAAGGTTGATGTGAAGTGAAAAAGAAACGTAATCGATTAGTCTACAACACCGATGACTGGTCCGCGTATGTCGCGATGCATGTCATCTTTTTTCTTGTCCAGTTATTCTTCTTCTGGATTTATTTCTCCCCGACACCATTCACCGAGTGGAATATCCCGGTGATCTATTACAGGATTCAGCAGATAGGTTATCCGACCGTGTTGCTGATCTCACTCATCTGGATGAACAGCCATTTCTTCCCGGGAAAGATCAAGCACCTCATGATATCGATCGTGATTTTTTCAATCGAATGGTTTGGAATAAACTCGATGATCATAAGAAATTCGATCGCGATGTCGCAGGGGAATTCGCTCTAGGATTCCTTATTTTTGATAAAGGACATCGCTGATTTTTTCGAGCCGCATGAGCACGAGCCCGAGCCGCACGACGAGCTTTTCGACATTGCCGTTTTTACAATGTCGCGTGTCGCGATATATACAGCTCCGAGTACAATAACTATCACTGCAATATTTTCCCAATCCATAATTAAACTCCAATTCCTAATGTTGATCCTGCCTGGTACACGATGAACGTGAGTATCCAGGCGATAATGGTAAGTCCGAACAATTGTGAAAGCGCCCATCCCCAGGACCCGGATTCTGCCCGGGTAGTGGCGATTGTAGCCATGCACGGCGCGGAGATGAGGCAGAACAGCATTATGCAGAATCCCTGCAGCGGATTATATTTCCTGCTTAGTTTTTGACGGAGCGTATCCGATTCCTCGTCGGCGTCTCCGACTGAGTAGACTATCCCCATCTGGGCGACAAAAACTTCCTTGGCGGCAAAAGCGCCTATAAGCGCAGTTCCTATTTTCCAGTCGAAACCGATCGGCTTAATGAGGGGCTCAATTGATTTCGACAGCCGTCCGGCAAACGAGGCGGTCAGTTCTTCTTCCGCCATTGCAGAGTTGATCCTGGCAGTCTCCGCATTGTATTCCGGAAGTGTGTAATTAAGATAATTGTCCGCCGCCAGGAAATATTCGGGGTTAGTATCGTGGAATGAAGAGAGCTTCCCATCCATGTCCATTTTATGGACAATGTAATCGGTTGAATTTTCATTCAGGTTATTTTCTTCTACATAAGCCTGAAATGAGCTTTTGGCGTCTACTATTGAATTAATCATCGACACAAGCTCATTCGCGGGCTCATTTTCAAGTTGTGAATCGGACTCCCCGGTCAGTGCCGTAACAAACGACTCATCGTCGCGCGGCAATCCGGCGGCCGAATTCAATTCCATTATTCCGGCAATATAATTCTGCCGGTTCTGATCCATTAAATTTTCATAATCCGTAGAGTAGTTTGTAATTTTCGGATAACTTGTCGCCCACCATAAAACTATCGAGATGGCTAAGATAATTGTCCCCGCTTTCCTCAGGTATAGCCATCCGCGATTGCCGGCGTGGATGAAAAGTCCCTGCATTGTGGGAAGCCTGTACGGTGGGAGTTCCATTACAAAAGGAGTGGGGTCGCTTTTCATAACAGTCTTTCGCATCAGGACA
>DASWIV010000314.1:0-7259 GCA_036397475.1 bacterium | reverse complement strand
AGTCGAAAAGGCTTATGGGACGTGATCCCCAGACAGGTCCGGTCGCTCAGATCCTGAGGTGGGCTGAATCCCAGCCCGCTGATGCGCTGGATATCATCCATATCCGCGACTGGCATGATGATAAGGACCCGCGCCAGAAAGATCACCTCGATATGTTCGGCAAGCATTGTATCGGCGGCACTCCAGGCTCCGCACTGGTTCTTGGATTCGGCCGCGAAGAAGAGGATATGCCCAATGTTCATTTCGTCAATTCCATTGCCCTGAACGATTTTGAGGGTACGAACCTGGCTGAAGTCTTCTGGAAAATAGTGGAAAAGACGGGGCATAAGGATTTCAGGGTCGGTGTTATCGGTGTCTGGACAGAGGCGAAGGTTTCCTTCCTTCTCTACGACCTTAAAACCCGGTGCAGGCTGGACGATCTCGCTACATGCAGCGCACTTACGGCCAGTAACTCAAGGGCGCAGCATTTCAACGCGCTTGAGCAGCTCCGAAAAATACTTGGTGTCCGGATATTCGACAGCACCGGCGAATTCGCCGATTATCTCAATCCTGACAGCGAATTCGAAGTCGCCCCTGTAGCGGAGAAGGGATTCGAGACCAGCATCAAAATTAATAAGCCTGATTTCGAACTTGATCAGGTTGACTGCGAAATTCTCAGTTTCCTTTACAGTGACAGTACGCAGGTAACTCTGGATCCATTAACCGGCGGATATTCCGGCGCACTTGTGTTCAGGGCTGAAAGTAAAGACGCGGTTGGCCATGAACACGCGCCGTCGGTCGCTAAAATAGGTCCCCCGAGCGAGATCGGGACTGAACGAGCCGCATTTGAAAGGGTCGAACAGATCCTTGGTAACAGCGCTCCGAGAATTATGAAATATGTCGATTTCAAGGACCGTGCAGGCATAAAATATTCTTACGCGGCTATGGGGAAGGGCAAGATCAGGACTTTCAAGGATATTTATGACAACGCTCCCAGCCAGGAATATATCGATAATGTGCTGGATGAAGTTTTCAACGACATATTTGAGCCGTTCTACGCCGCAGCGACATACGAGCGGCTTCCAATGCTTGAGTACTACACTTTCGCACCCGGCTATGCTGACAGGGCACGAATGAAGGTTGAGAAAATATTTGGAGATAAAGCCCATGATCAGATCCTGAAGCTGCCTGATGGCACGGACGGGATGAATGTCGCGGATTTTTACACAAATTATGTGGCTGAAAACCTGAATAAGACCGGCGAATTTCATTATGTCTCGTATGTCCATGGAGACCTGAACACATCGAATATCCTGATCGATGGCCGCGATAATATCTGGATCATTGATTTTTTCCAGACTGGAAGGGGGCATGTGCTTAAAGACCTTTTGAAGATGGAGAATGATATCCAGTATATCCTGACACCGATCGACAATGAGGAAGATCTGAAAGAGGGGATGCTTATTTCCCGGGCACTTTCCCAAGTTGAGGATCTTCGTAAACCCTTGCCTGAAATGATAGATGGATTGGTCCAGGAAAAATTTCAGCGTGCCTGGAGATCGATACGCAAGATCAGGGATATCGGTGCCGTGTTTGTCCGCGAGGACCGCAATCCAAAGCAATCCCTGATCGGAATGCTCAGATACTCAATGCACACACAGTCATTCCTGGAAGCGGATTTCCTTCAGAAAAAATGGGCTATGGTGGCATCATGCATTTACGCCGAAAAAATCACCCGGTCCGGCGACATGAACCGCCTGCTTCGAGTTGACTGGCTGAATCCGGACTGCCTTGCAAGGCCGGGCCGGCTCGGAATGACTCTTTGCCCGGGACGGGTTGATCATGGAAGGAAACTCAATGAGGATCTCCATATCCTGAAAAACAGCGATGTGACATACCTCTACGGCCTGCTTACCGAACGGGAACTCGAGTGGGCCGGGGTAACGAATATCAAGGAAGAATGCGAGAAGCAAGGGATAACTTACAAGCTACTTCCAATTCCCGACCAGGGAGCTCCAAGCATGATGGAAGCCGTCAAAATATCACGGGAAATTCTCGATATCCTGAGCCTAGGCAAAAATGTTGTATTACATTGCGTGGGAGGCCTTGGGCGAACGGGTATGATCGCGGCATGCATTTCCATAGCAAGCGGGCTGGAGGTCGATGAGGCGATAACTATGGTAAGGGACGTAAGGAGCCCCAGATCGATCGAGAGCCGCGAGCAGGAGAATTTTGTCAGAAGCTTCGCGGAACAGTACCAGCGTGAACCGATAGGAAAAACCTGAGCTTTCCCTAGCGGGGATGAAGTTATCTGATGCACATTGACTATTTATCCTTGAAAAGTTAATCCGGCTTAACTATAATGCAAAATCTTCCACGCGATTGCTCTTCTTACACGTTTAATATTAACGAAAAATTTATGGAGTTAAAAATGAGATTTTACACTCTGGCTATCCTGATCATACTGGTTGCCGCGATCGGATGCTCCGGTTCAGAAAGCCCGGTTATTCCGGTTCAAAATGCTAATCAAATTTCCAAAGAAAAAGATGCCGGTAATCTGCATGGACCGCAGCTATGGGAATTTTATGAAGCGATTGTAAATCTGGACGATGGAACAATTGAATTTGTCGAAGATCGTACGGCCATGTTTGCAGCCAATGTGGTCAATTTTTTAAATAATAATCCAAACGGTCTTCAGACTGCTATTAATTCGATCACACCAGGACCGGGATATGTAGATGTAGATGTCGATGTGACAATAGTCCACCCGCTGAATGTCGCTTCTTACGACGGATACGATGTCGCCGGTGTGTTCATTGGCAACGGTTCGAGTCCATTAAAATACAACGGGAACATGATCGCTCCGGCCAACGGTGTGGATCAGGTGCTTTTGAATTCCGATGGCTACACGCGCTGGTATAATCCGGGTGAATTCCAGGTCCCCGGACTTTTCGGATACACTATCGGGAATTATGCATCTCCCGGATACAACGGCTCTGCTACCCTTAACGGTTATAAATATTTCGGTCAGGGACTCAATGGGACCGGAGATCTGTGGGCGTACCTGACATCAAATGGTTCCGATGTCGGCTCATTTCTTCATGGGACGTCCAATACCCGAAATTATCTTATACGATTCCCTGTTCCGAATCCCGATGTGGTATTTAACTACGCAGTTATCGCTAACTGGGGAGGGCAGGACCCGTCCGACCATCCTGCTCACGCAATAGAGCCTGTCGCAGTCGATGTTACCCAGACTCCGGACGTATATTATGTCAATGACTCGGATTTTGGCGGAAGCATCAAGCTCGATTTAAGCGTGTATGCGTGGGGCGCCGAATCGACCGGCGGAGCTATCGATTACTACGATATCGTGATTGAAAGTAATGTTCTTGATACGCCATATACGTTGAATGATACTGAAATGGTTCCTGTTGGATCCGGCGAACATTATTTTGATTTTCATGTTGAGATACCGGTTGATATTGTCCAGGCTACTGATGGAAATGAGTTCTGGGTTTTGCTTCCCGTACCGGGACAGAATTACTCCAACAGCTTCGGGGTTCCGAATGACGCTGCAGCTGACACATTAACCGCGGCGTTCAGGTTCGAACTGAATGTACTGGATGGCCCGATTGACAACACCCCTCCGACCTGTGACCTCCAGGTTGTAACTTCGCTACCCACTGAAGGATGGGATAGCGGCGTGCCTGTTGCATTCGACGCGACAGGATCGTCAGACCCTGATCCCGGAGACATGATCAGTTATGCGTGGGATTTTAATAACGACGGTTTGTTCGATACGGGTGTTGAGGACAGCTATTATGG
Organism: bacterium; assembly: GCA_036397475.1. Lineage (GTDB taxonomy): Bacteria > JAJVIF01 > JAJVIF01 > JAPKYR01 > JAPKYR01 > DASWIV01. The sequence goes on along the minus strand of DASWIV010000314.1, from coordinate 3,452 downwards.
CGATCCTGCCACTCCAACGCATTTATATACATCCGCTTACAACGATCTGGCGACCGTGAAGGTGACCGACCTGTTCGACGCGTCGAGCGAATGCAGCGTAAATGTTGAGGTTACGACACTTCATCAATCAAAAATAATCGATGTAACAAATGGGGCTAATCGAGCCCTGGACCTTGGCGGGGATCCATTCACGGGCGATATGCTGATTTACTACGATAACGGCGATGTAAGGAAATATTCGCGCTCTGCCTGGTACACGAACTTCGCTGCACACACAACTGAAGCGGGATTTGAGTTTATCGACGTGTGCGGGTCGGGTAATTACCACATTCTCAGGGATGATGGAATTTTTTATACATTGAACAATTACACCAACTCAGGCAGCCTGAATTATACGGACTCCGATGAATTTGCCGGCTGGCCCCTGAATATACTCGATGCCGCTGCATTTGGATCGAGTGGGGCGATGGCGAACAGGCATGGTGTTGTCGCCGGAGTGGATATCCCGGGAGCCTATCATTTCCTCGCATACCATTATGAACATTCAACATCCGGCCACTCGGATTTTGGCGGCCCCATTTTCCCGCCATTCGATGGGCCCTCGAAGGTATGGCCGGAAGACATTGTCGCCTGTGAAACTGAAGCGGCTGATTATATCTGGATGCTTGAAGCAAACGACGGCTATGTGTCCAGGTACACTTATGGAATGCTATTTTCATCCGAGCCGAATGGTTACTGGGGGACTGGTACAAATGACGATTCTGACGACGGATATAACGATCCGCTCGATCTGGCGAGGGATCCTTCCAATAATTTCTACATCCTCGATCATTTAAGTACCGGAGATTATGTGATCAAGAGTTATTCGTGGGATGGTACGGATACAGCCTCAAGGACATCGTTCGGCACGCCCTCCGATTTTTCAATCATACCGGTCAGGCTTGAAGGGAGTGAGTTTGATGGCGGTATCGCGGTACTGATGGACAACGGGTCAGCGTCGGCGATCAGCTTTTTTTCTGAGGATGAGATACTTCTTCTCCAGAATTAGAAAATTTTATATCTTTGATGAACTTACACCCCTGAAAAGATTTTAGCAGGGGTTTTTTGTTTCCACCGGAAGGACTACTTCTTCCCGGGCTGTCAGAAGCTGCCAATCAGGTGATATATTGACCGTTATATCCGGTTTAATCGGTCTGAATGCGTTGATACTGCCTCTATCCATGCTGTATAATGATGTTACGGCTACATGCCGCAGGAGTAAGTCACGTCATGATTAAATCCGTCCAATCTATGGTTGGGGTACTGTTATTTGCGTTTCTGCTTGCATCATGCTCAGGATCAAGCGGCGGAATCACGCCTGGATTGACAGATCCCGCATTGCAGAACACCGAAGTACAATCCAGCAGGATGCCCTGGGGCATTTATGACATCACCATCGATTACGATGGCGCTCATCTTGTTCAGAGATCTCTGGATACGCATTTGAGTGTCAAAAAATTTCTGAAACCTCCGACATGTGCGGACTGTTTCAAGCTTTCCAACGTTGATTTCGATTTCGATAACAAAGTCGTATCGGTGGATGTAACAATCAAGAATCCGACTAACCTGTCAGGGCAGGATGTCAGGGGAATCCTGATATCCAATGATCCGACAGTATATCTCCGGAATGCAGACGACTGGACTCCTCTTTTCGACGATGACGATCCTCCTGATTTAAATTCATTCAGATTATTCGGCAAGGGGCTGCCATCCGGCGTTATCGGACCTGGCGTGTCAGCGACCGAGCATTTTGAACTCGTTTATGAAAATGTGCCTTTTCAATTTTCTTCCGTAATTGACGCTATTTACAAGCCTGCGCCTCTCTCCAAGGAAGAGCCGTATGCCATTAATAATCAGACTATCGATGGCACACTGGATGTCGGTGGCACCGTCGACCGTACTGTCGAGGTTGAGGTCCTGGACCGGTTTAAGGATGTAGGCACAGTTACGATTACGTCTGAAGAACTTGGCGTGGATGTAACCCTGGAGAAAAAAGCGGGTGAGCAGAATATCTGGACCGGGCAGATCTCAAATACCACAGGCGCTCTGATTGGCGATTACAAATGTCTGATAACCGCCAACGATCAGGTCGCTCCTTATGCTCTCTACGATTATCTTGATGTCGAGGTTACAGAAACAATCGGCGGCTGGAACAAGGTGGAGAATTTCTGGCTCGCGGACTCATGCTCACGCGATATAAGTACCACCAAAAATATAATTACTCAAAATGCAACCGTGTTCTTTGGCGGTGGATCGCTGTGTGACTTTATTAAAAAGACACCTCCGGATTATTCTAACGTCGCCAATTACTTCGGATTGTTTAATATCGATCCTAAAGTTCCAAATGTAAGTCCTTACCCGATAACCCGCCTGGACTCATCCATCGCGGGTGGAGTAGGATTTTTCACAAGCAGCGAGGAAACTTACACTGACGCTTTTTACACCGGACCCATGTCCTCGTTACTCTTCACCCTGTTTGAGGATAGTTCGGGAGCTCCCAAGTATGTCGATCCGGGAGACGGCGACTCTGGCCGTGTTCCGTCCTCAAATTCCGCGTTCCAGGGAGTGGATGTCTCAAGCGACGGGCAGGGAAATCTATACGCAATGTGGGCTGATCCCGATGGTGTTCTTCCTCCTGAAATTTACGGGCTGAACCCCGATTATACGCGCCACGATATTTTCATGGGCGGAGTCCTCCCGCCTGAACTTGTGGGCGATCAGGATGGGAAGGTCTCGGCAGATCCGTCTGTGCTCAAGGCTATCAAGGTTTACACGGAGTTTGTCGACACCGGTATAATCATGGTGCTGGAAAACGATGGAGCAGTCAGCAGGATAGAGAAAATCAACTATACGGTCGATTTTGGCGCACAGAAAACGATCTTTGAGCCTGGTGGCACGATCAGTCTTGGCACCGTTAACGCGGTCGATTTCGATATTTTGACCGTGAACCCGGCATATTTACCCAACGCGCATGACAATTCCATTGTCATTTTGTTTGACACCGGTTCAGGTGGATTCATCAAAGTCTATAACATGGATCCATTCATGAGTGTCGAAAATATTGGCGATACAGTAACTCCATCGATAACGGGAACCCCATCCCACCTGGATATCAATAACGGAACTCTCCAGATCGTTGTTTCCAACGAAGAGGATTCCGCAGTAGTGTTCACGTGGATCGTATAAAGCAGTAAAGAATGTCAAACATGCAGGATCAGACTTCACGGTTACAGACGATGATCTACGGCGTTATTTTAGGCGCGCTGATCCTTTCATTTCCATTCTGGGGAATTAAAAAGCCGACAGGTGTGCTGGACGATCCGATTACGGGAAATCCCGATCTTCTATATTTCGCGACCGACGCTCCGGACAATATATTGATCTATTCCCCCGGCGAACGATCAGTACAGTTG
>DASWIV010000313.1:0-6079 GCA_036397475.1 bacterium | reverse complement strand
AGATGAAATTATCGGTTATTACATGGTAGCCTATGGCTCATATAATAATCCTGGAATGGACATCAATGAAGACTGGACCAATGATCATGTGATATTGGTCCTCAAAGGATTCAGGGATGGATTCGAAAGCACGCCCGAATTATTAATTGAAATATTCAATCAGTATTTGGAGATCAGTGAAGAGTCACCATGAGCGCTTTGCTTCCGCGGGGAGCGATGTGGAGAAGAATTATGGGAAATAGATCAGCTTGGCCAGTCACATTATCGATTGATTTACGCTTCAATGCCCCATATTCAGCGAATATCCAGTATAATTATATCCTGCGATACTAATTAGATGACAGATGGTAATGGAAAACACGACGGCGAATGGTCTCCATCGCAGTTAGGTGAGCCGTACGAGCTTTTCGCCGACATTGTAAAAGCGCTCTCTCTGGTTATGGACCTGGTCGAGCAGGCCACTCATGAGCACGCCCAGAGAGTGGCGGCGATCGCGTTCAACCTCGGAAAACTCCTTGAACTTCCGGAAAGTGAACTTCGCGACATTTACTACGCCGGACTGCTCCACGATATCGGCCAGATCGGAACTCCCGACAGCATCCTACGCAAAAAAGGCGCGCTAACTCTCAGGGATAAATCGGCGATCTACGCGCACCCGTACACAGGTTATGAAATTGTCCATGAAATTCCGACTCTGGACGACTCAGCATCACTGATCAGATGGCACCATGAAAGATGGGATGGAACCGGGTATCCGGACGCCTTGAGGTGGGAAGGAATCCCGACCGGTGCGTCGATACTTTCAATCGCCGACTCACTCGACGCGTTCATGTCGCCGAGACCGTGGCGCGACGCTCTCCCTCCCGATGTCGCGATGAACGAGCTCAGAAAATTCTCGGGAATTCAGTACCATCCGGGATTTGTAGGCGTCACGCTCGATTTCGTGAAGAAAAATTCTGTCGAGGATTTATGGACCGTTAATGATTCCACCCGGGATGTCCTGAAGAAAGAAACGGAAAAACACCGCAGCTTCACAAGAATAACCGGCGGACGGATCCTTGGAATTGTCGATCTGTTCAGCAGGATCATCGACGCCCGCCACAAATACTCCCGTGGACATTCACGACGGGTTGCCAATCTCGCGAAAGAAATCGGAAAGCAGCTTGGATTCGAGCAGCAGGAATTGTTCAAGCTGGAGATCTCCGGACTCCTTCACGAAGCAGGGAAGGTCGGAGTATCGTCGGCTATTGTCGACAAGGCGGGAAAACTAACCGACAGTGAACGCGAGATAATGAGGGAATATCCCCTTGTAAGTGAAAGAATTGTATCGAGCATTTCCAGTATCGAGGAGCTTGGTCCGGTTGTTCGCCATCAGCATGAAAGATTCGACGGGACCGGTTATCCCGACGGACTTCGCGGAGACAAAATCCCTATCTTCTCTAGAATAATTGCCGTTGCTGACACCTATGACGCGATGGCGTCGCACAGGGCTTACCGTAAAGCTCTTCCGCTCGAGCACATCCTCAGGGAAATGCAGAAAGATTTCGGTTCGGGACGGTTCGATCCGGATCTTGCCGGGATTGAAGATATTCTGCGTCGCGACGAGGGAGGGCCCAGATAATGAATCCTCTCAAGTCGGCGAAAAAGAATCCATCGTTCGATACAGAGCTGTCACCGTCAATCATATACCGCGAGCTTGAACGGTTCCATATCGATACGATCTACGATCCGCTGGCAAGCACAACCGGATGCGGAGGATATTTCAAGCTGCAGAACACGAGGATAATCGCGAACGACTGGTCATTTTATACGTACGTTAAGGGTAAAGCGCTCTGGGAAAATAATCATTTCACAATACCGCAGGGACTCGCCGATTATCTTGCGAAGGAGCATAAGAAGCTCCCGGAGCCTGACCATTACAAAGACCTAGGGAGTCTCTGGCTCACCGATGAACATAGAAAATGGCTGGAATTATGGCGAAGGCTGATCAATGAAGAAACGGACGAATATATCCGTACACTCGCCGAAACCGCGGTGTGCCTTGTAATTGAGTACTGGTTTACAGAAAAAAGATTCGGAGCCGTTTCCGACTGGGCTCCGCACACGCTGCTCGGTTATTACATCAGGCATGTCAATAACAATCTTCTGGATAATGAAGAATCGAATGAAATGTGGAGAGAGGACCCGGTCGAATTGACCGAGAAGGTAATCGCGGACATCATGTTTTTCAATCCTCCTCCGATCAAGGGCTACGATGCATTCGGACCGAGGGAGAAAGTGCTCGAAAGCTGGCTGAGAGGAGTAAGCGATTTCGAGCTTGGCAAAATAGCGCCCGAAAATTCCGTAGGATCGTCATTCATGAAAGTCAGCGACTATCTCGATTCACTCAGAAATTTACTCGAAGCTGCCGACCATATTCCGATGTGGGCAATAGCGCTTGGAAACAGGCAGCCGTTTACCAGGCTCGAGATAGGTGAACTGTTGAGTTCGCTTGGACGTTCAGTGCGTGATGTGGATTTAATGCTTACAAGAAAGTTCTTCAGCCTTCGGGCTCCCGATACAATTCTGATAGTTGGCAGATAACCTGGATCATTAAACAATGGGTTGCGTAAGGAGATATGCGAAATGAAATTGCGCTTTCACACTATTCTGCCGGCGGTCCTGCTGATAATTCTGATTTTTTCATGTAGTGGTGGTGATCCATTCGCTCCCCCTGCAAATAACGGAGGACGCAGTGTACTTGGTGTTGATTTTGGCACACAGATCAGTTCACTGATTGTATTCAGCCGCGGTAATGGCTCGAATACCGACCTTTACACGATTTTCCCCGATGGCACTAATGAACGTCGCCTGACCAGCACAAAATATAATGAAGACTCGCCGTCGTTTTCGCCGGATGGATTTTCGCTGGCGTATGTCTCCGATGAAGACGAGGATGGCTATGGCAATCGCAAATTGATGCGTATGGTGTCGATCAACAAACGGATTGCCCTGACAAATAATACGTGGGAATTCAACGGATCAAGTCCGGACTGGGGAGGCGAATCGATAATTATAGCCGAGCAGAACATGCTGACCGGGGTGCCATTCGATCTTATCAGGCTTCACGAAGTCAGTCCGCAGGGAGATTGGGACACTTATCTGCCGGTTAAATACTCAGCTATCTACGATCCCTGCATCACCCGTACAGGAGTTAGAGTTGGAGCGGACATTCCCGATTCAGTTTCGATGGTGGTTTTTGCGGCACGTCCCGGATGCCCGGGCGAAGAAGATCCCGGCTGCGGAGGCTCACTCCAATTGATAAGGCGATTTTCTCAGGAAAATACTGTTCAGCTTACGCATTTCGGCGGAGGTCCTGAAGATCCGATTCTCATACGCAATCCGGAATTTCAGGTCAATGGATCGTACATCGTATTCCAGACAACATTCTGGTCCGACGATTGGGAGATCGGCTACATGGATGTCAATGTACCCGATGTGCTTTATCGCCTGACAAACAATCCGGGCGACGATGTCGAGCCGGTTTTCGATGAATCGGGAGAATGGATCGCATTCTGTTCGGACCGTGACGGAAATTTCGAGCTTTATAAGCAGCCGTTCAGAGAATTGGGCCTGGCCGATGACGAGACCGAATCAAATCCTGCCAGGCTGACCAACAGTCCTCAAAATGAACACAATCCCGACTGGTCGGGTTTTTATCACTGGAATCAATAAAAGAAGTCCGGTGAGTTTTCACCGGACTTATAATTTCTATCTCGAAAATTTATTCGTCATCTTCGCTGTCAGCGTTTTTTGACCACGACGCGATCATCAGGCAATACGCCAGCCCCCCATAGAGAATAACGCTCCCGATAATCAACATTGCAATTGATTCACCACTCATTTCGCCGCCTCCTCTTTTGAAATGAATTCGCTGGTGCCGCCGGTTGACAGAAGGAAGCTGAGAACAAGCAGGACGAACATAATTCCCCATCCGCCCTGTTGAAGAGCCCATTCGGGATAAGCACCATTACCGTACGGATGCTGTGATTCGTTGATGTAATTCCATACAATTATAATTCCCAGGATTGGTGTCGCCACCCATTTTATCATGAAGGGCCACCACTTTCCGGCTTTGATCTCGGAGCACTGATCGATCTTGTCGCGAAGATGTCCGATGTTGAAAAACCATCCGATCAGCAGCGCTTCGAAAAATGCGACGACCATAAGTCCCCATGCATTCATCCAGTTATCGATAATATCAAGCCAGTGCAAACCGCCGTCGGTTATGAACACCAGTCCTGCGATAAAGCCAATGACGCACAATATGACTGTGGTCAAATGCCGGTTAATTTTCAGCTCATCCGAAAACGCAGTGCTTGCGGCTTCGACCAGGCTGAACGCTGAGTCGATTCCCAGGGCGAGAAGCATAAGGAAGAAAAGCACAGCTACAATCTGCGCTCCAACAGGAAGGAGGGTAATCGCCGTGGGAAATGCCACAAATGCGAGTCCAAGTCCGCTGGATGCGACTTCTGCAACTTCCTTGCCCTGTACGTTAGCCATGTATCCAAGAATACTGAACACCGCGAAACCAGCGAAGAACGATGTTCCGCAGTTAGCCAGCGACGTAATAAAAGCATTATTTACAATGTCCGAATTTTTCGGACGGAAGCTCGCGTAGGCTATCATTACTCCGAATCCGACTGACAAGCTGAAAAATATCTGTCCGAACGCTGCCGCCCAGACATTTATATCTTTCAGGGCATTGAAGTCAGGGTGAAGATAAGCTTCAATTCCATCGATCGCTCCCGGTAATGTGATTCCCCGGAAGAAAAGGATTATCAGAAGCACAAATGGAAGGGGTACGGTAACTAGTACCACTTTTCCAACAGTCAGAACACCCTTCCTGATGCTGAGGTAGATCAGGAACCAAGTTATCGCAAGTCCAATAATCAGGGGCGTTGAGATATTTCCAAGGTGCTGAGGTCCATCGGAGACTCTCAGGATGAAATCGTTGAAAAATGCGCCTTCATAAGTGATCCCTTCAGCGGGATTCGCTGGAATTGCGCCTTCGGGGGTCCAGTTTGACCATTTGAGCGTTAGCGAATGAATAAGATAATTCATCGCCCATGCCATTATCACGCAGTAATAAAAAGTGATAACGGCTGCGACAAGGATCGCGTACCATCCTACCCACTCAAACGACTTTTTAACTTTGGCTAATGCTGTCGGTGCACCGCCCTGCAGGATTTGTCCTACCCCCATCTCCAGAATCATTAAAGGAATTCCGGCAGTGAGCAGGGCGACAAAATACGGAATCAGAAACGCTCCGCCGCCGTTGTCATAGGCGATATAGGGAAATCGCCAAACATTGCCGAGACCGATCGCGCTACCAATCGCGGCGAGAACGAACGCCGATCTTGAGTCCCATCGTTCGCGTTTTCCTCCCATGGAAACCTCCGTGGTACTCGGATTCTATAAAGTGGGTAGTATAACAACATTTAAGGAAATCTAAAAGGGTTTAATCTACCCATGACTTAATCGCCCGCCATAGTTCGAGAAATCATCACATAACGCCATAGAAATTTAACCTTCTGTAAATTACTTGATCTGCCTTGAACCCCTTTAATAATCAGGGTTTTAGAGGTTTTCGGCAGTCAAATCACCGGACCGATTCCCGATATTATCTTGAGGGAGGAAATGACATAGCAGTAACTCACTAATGTCTTTACCAATTCAATGAGCACAAATAACGACACAATCGACGGATTCTTCTGCCCTACACGTATCTTACCGGAGAAAACAATGGGAGCAGTTAATAATAAGACGCGCAGCAAAAAATCCAGGCCAAAGACCAGCGACCTGAACCTGTTCGACTGGCTTGCGCCGAACTACGAGAACCTCCAGGGTGCAATCGACCCATCCAGGTTCCAGTTTCATTCCATCATGCTGGATATCCTTAACGCCCTGGAACTGGAACCCGAGACCGTTCTCGATCTCGGCTGTGGTACCGGCACTCTCGCAGGCCAGATTCTCGAATTGTTCGAGGATTCCCATGTCTATTTAATAGATAATTCATTACAGATGCTGGAGATCGCGA
>DASWIV010000312.1:0-6047 GCA_036397475.1 bacterium | reverse complement strand
ACACTCAATCCTGCTCTGACAATTACCGTACCCGCCGGTGAAAAATCCAAATCTCTCCGGGAAGCGGAAACAATATACTCAAAACTGCTTGAATCCCGACTTGACCGCTCCGACACACTCGTTGCGATCGGCGGCGGGGTGATTACCGATCTCGGTGGATTTGTCGCATCGACCTATAAACGCGGGATCAATTACATTCCGGTATCGACATCGCTTGTCGGATGTGCCGATGCTGCCATCGGCGGAAAAACCGCCGTAAATCTTGGCGGAACAAAAAATGTCGTGGGGACATTTTCAATTCCGGATCAGGTAATTCTCGATTTAACCGCGCTAAAATCACTTCCCGTAAAATTAATTCGCGATGGCTTGATCGAAGCGTATAAAACCGGACTGGTAGCAGACCCCAACCTCGCAGCTTATATTTCTGACAATATGCGATCGCTCCTGAAAGGCGATATATTAAGCTTATCATTTGTGGCTCATCGATCCGCGGTCGCAAAAGCCAGGATTGTCGAGGAAGATTTCAGGGAAGGAAACAGGCGACGGATTCTAAACTACGGGCACACATTCGGCCATGCCATGGAAGGGATGAAAAAATACAAAGCCAGCCACGGGACATCTGTGGGAATCGGGATGCTAGTCGCTACTGTAATATCTGGGTCACGCGGCTTATTGGATAAAGATGAATCTGAATCAATCAACGATACTGTGTTGAATCTGTTGAAAAAATCTCCATTGATTCCAAAACTCGATGATGCCTGGGATGTTCTCCTTAATGACAAAAAAAATGTCGGCGGTAAAATAATCTTCGTGCTCCTTGAAGGGATCGGAAAACCCGTAATTGTCCACAATGTCAGCTATAATGAATTGAACGACGCGGTAAATGCGGTCCGGGGTAAAACTTGGTGAGTAACACTTTCGGAACATATTTCAGGATTACCACATTCGGCGAGTCACACGGTCCCGCTGTCGGTGTGGTTATCGACGGTGTCCCGCCCGGAACCGAAATCGATCTCGAGAAAATTCAGCACGATCTCGACCGCCGAAAACCCGGCACATCGAAATTTGTCTCACCCAGAAAAGAAACCGACCAGGCTGAAATTCTGTCTGGTGTTGTCGATGGAGTCGCCCTCGGAACCCCGATCGCAATTCTCGTAAGAAATAAACAGGCAAAACCTGAGGATTACAAAAAACTAGCCGACGTTTTCCGTCCCGGACACGCCGATTACACGTACTACAAAAAGTACGGAATTTCCCCACAATCCGGTGGGGGACGGGCGTCGGGACGTGAGACAGTCGGGCGGGTCGCTGCCGGAGCTATCGCAAAATCGATTCTTGCGACCATGGGAATTTCTATCCACGCTTACACTATAAAAATCGGCGACATAACCGCTCAAAAAATAGATACCGAATTCGCGGAATCCCATCCTTTACGTTGCCCCGATCCCGACGCTGCCTCGAAAATGGAAGAACTGGTTTCGTCTGTGAAATCGGAAGGCGATTCAATCGGTGGAATTGTCGAAGTTGTCGCGAACGGTGTACCGGCTGGATTAGGCGCTCCGATTTATCAGAAACTGGATGCGACTCTTGGCTACGCGATGCTTTCGATCGGTGCGATCAAGGGAGTGGAGATCGGATCGGGTTTCGATTGCGCTGGAATGAAAGGCAGCGAAAATAATGACGCAATGGATGAGTCCGGCTTTCTCAGCAATAATGCGGGCGGAATTCTCGGGGGAATTTCAACAGGACAGGAAATCAAATTGAGAATCGCAGTCAAGCCGCCATCGTCGATTGCAAAAGAGCAGACCACTGTAGATCTGTCAGGGGAAGAAAAGGAAGTTGTGGTGAAGGGACGCCATGATCCGTGCATATGTCCACGGGTCGGGCCTGTCACCGAAGCGATGATGGCTATCGTTCTGCTCGATATGTATCTCGAACAAAATCTCCGCAGAAAAGAATCCTGATTAATTTTTACTTTCCGGCTGATATAATCTGATCATGAAAATCTCAATTGTCAGCGCTGGAATAATGGGGCTGAGTACCGCGTGGGGGCTTTCAAAACGCGGACATGAAATTCGTGTCTACGATAAGAAAAAAATACCTAATCCGGTTGGAACATCGGTCGACAGGCATCGTGTTTACAGAACTGGATATGCCAGGGATATCGGTTACACAAAAATGGCGGTTGAGGCATTTAAGTACTGGGAGATGATGTGGGTAGATCTTGGCGAATCGTTCTATGTTCCGACGGGACTGCTTGCACTTGATGGAACCGACAGCACTTGGGCGAGGGATACATCGCAGACTTACAAACAGCTTGGCATAAAGCATGACATGATTGCGAGTAACGATCTCAGGGATCGATTCCCGTATTTTAATGCGGAAAATATACAGGTCGGACTATTCAGTGACGATTGCGGAGCTTTACTCGCGGATAAAATTGTCGATGGATTGAAAAATTATCTGGAAGGGAAGGGTGTTCAGTTTTACGAAGAATGCATCGTCCAATTGAATGGCGATAAAATCATTGCAGGCGAAGAGATGATAGATGACCATGATGTTTTGCTGCTGTCAGGAGGAGCGTGGACAGCCGATTTACTTCCCGAATATAAAAATCTAATCGTTCCTTCCCGACAGGTTCTGCTTTATCTCAATTCAACAATTGATCTTTCAAAAATGCCTGTATTTTTCGACAGCAGATACTACGGGCTTCCGCCGATGCTCGGTTATCCTCTCAAAGTCGCCGATCACAGGTTTACATTGAGAGGACATCCGGATGACAACAGGGATGTATCACCCTCTGAAATCGATCAATTATTTAAGGAAGCTGTAAAAGTATTTTCAGATTCATCGGCGTTTTCAATTGTCGAAGCGAAATCATGTTACTACTCTGCCACTCCTGATGAGCGGTTCATTCTTGATAAGATTTCTGAAAAGACATGGCTGATGGGAGGATTTTCCGGCCACGGTTTCAAACTCGCATCGATCCTCGGTGTCAAAATGGCGGACGCAATTGAAGGGAAAATCCCGGCAGATGAACTTGCCAGGTGGGCAGCTGGAGGTAAAAATAAAAAATCCCGCACCATTGCGATGCGGGATTATCTATAAGTACAAATCCTGAGAGGAGACGATTACTGTCCTACTGCAACATCCCAGCTCGCAGGCCATCCGTTAGAACCTGAGGCGACCTGGTAAACGAGAATGTTAGTCCCGAATCCGAAAGTCGTGCCAAGCTCTGTCGGGCCGGTGATCGATGTTCCGATGGAGGAAGTGTTGATCGGTGAAGGCGACTCGACCTTGATCAGGAGGCGCGGCGCTGTACCGAGTGTGGTGGCAGTGCGCGCCTGGGGAGCATTCATTGAGCGGAATGAGCGCGTGTACGCCGATGCCGCGGAATTATCGAGAAGCCATCCATAATCGGTGGACGGATTATCCAGTTTCTGCTGGACAATGTTCGAGATATTGCCGGTACCCTTCCAGATATTCAGGGTTGTGTAAGTTCCTAATCCTGTCCCGACACTTGTCGGGCCAACGGGATTTGGCTGGTTGTTCCATGTTAAAGTGGAAGCGTCCCACGGACCTTGGGCTGTCGCGAGGTTGATTCCGGAGAATCCGGGCTGTCCTGTCTGGGAATCTTCCCATACATTGAAATAAGCCTCTTTGACAACTGTGCCGGCTGGAAGCTGAGGCATGAAGAACTGGAGGTAGATCCGCTGTTCTCCGTTCGGAGCGCCGTGGGCTGAAACGAGCGAGAATCCGCCGGAATTTTTCATGTCCGGGATCTGTGATGTGATATGGGCGTCCTGGATGGCCGTCAGCCAGAAATAAGCGGTGTATTTGCCGTTATTTACCGGCGGATTTGGGTCAGGCAGTGGCTGCGGAGTTATTCCGGCGCAACTGATGAAATTCAGTGAGAGAATTACGAGAAAGATTAGTGATAGGATTTTTGTGGTTTTCATTTTGAACACTCCTTTGTGTTTAGTGTATTTGAAGCGTGGCTTCAATACGGAAGACCGGACCTGGAGTGTTTTTTCCAGTGAAATGAGAAAAAAATCGGAATTTTTTATACTTGTCACCTGTAAACCAAATTCGGAGATTCGCTCCACTGTCAGAACCATATCCGTGGGGCCATGGTTTGCGTATCTGGAGATTGGCGTTCCTGGTAATTCGTAGCACTGACTAATTTGTTAGTCAGTGGATTTTTATGACACACACAATCTTCGCTGATGCTTCGGTTGTGTATGCTACAAATGTGGTGCGTAACGGAGGTTTCGCATCCCGGCCAATAAAAAAGCCCCCGGCAATCGGGGGCATGGTTAGAGATGAGGGGGTTTAAATCAGTCGCATTTTACCGGGACCATATCTATCTCCCTGTATTCGAAGTTTACGTATTTGATGGTGATATGGATGTTATCGCCTATCTTGTCAACTCTTTCTACATCGATTGCCCAACCGGGTCTTGAAACTGTGTGAGTTGTATAGAGCTTATACTTCTCACCGGGCTTTTTCCTGTAGATCTTTACAGTGTTGCCGACAGTAATCCATGACCACAGGCAATCGCCTTTGGCGGCAGCGGCTATGATACCGGGGCCGAGTTCAAAGAAATGATCTGTCGCGACAAAGCTCCAGAAGGAACCGAAGGCTTCCGAGCTGTAGGCGAATTTCTCGATGTCCATACTGGTGTCGGAATTCTCAGCGAAGTACACCATCATGTCGTAGCCGTCGGGAGTATAAACCGAGTTGAAATCGATATTGACGCTTGTCAGGTCGCGGGCTGAAACTTCACCGTCGATATTTCCGGCTGGGGACTCGTCCAGCGGAGCGATGTTGTAATCGAACGAGATACAGTTCGCAAGGTACGGGTAGCTGACTGTGAGCATCGGGACCTCAAGGTCAAGCTCATCCATCTGATTGTCCGACTGGACAGTGTAGAAGGCGTAGAGAGAACCATCGGCTGCGGGATTTGCGACCAGGTCGATGGGGGTGATCTCGCCGATCATCGGATCGAGTGAGAAGTAACCCTGGCAGGCTCCATTATTTGGTGCGTACCAGAAGACTGTTTCGTTGCAGCGGATACCGTCGCCGAATGTTCCATCGAAAGAGGTTGTCAGCATCATAGCGCCGTTAGGATTAACCAGAAGCCTGTTGATGTCTTCCGGCTGACCGAAGATGTCGGTGTGCGAGTAATTACCGATGCCATAGACCGCCGTGTAAAATTCAGCGGGACTGCTCTGATCGAGTGGAGCTCTCCAGACCTCGAAATTCTGTGCTACGAAGTAAACTCCAGCCATTCCGTAGGTGTTGTCCTCGACAACGCAGATCGCTGCGGGATCTCCAACTGTTCCAGGCTCGGGAATCTGATAAGTGGTAACTTCGGGATCCTTCTGATAAACGATGGGGGCTCTGTCGAATGCGGTAAGTACGTCAGTTCCAGCTGCATTCTCTATACCGTTGACGTTGGTGTAATCGTGGCCTGCGTATTCAGCGCTAATCCAGACCTCGTCGGTCGGAAGTAAGTCAATGTCGCTGAATTGCTGCGTGAACTCGTACGACGCGATATGGTCGTCGATAATGATCGGGTTGAGCTGGCCATTAGCCAGAAGTGAATAAGAACCTGCGAAATCAACATTGAGGACTATGTCAGAGGGAAGTTCTCCCCATGTGAACAGCTCGATATCGGCTGTCAGGTATCCACTTGTTAATCCGATCTCGGGATCGAAAGTGACGTCCATGTTGATGGATGTTGAGATGGCAGGTGATTCGATCAAATGCGCGGGATGCTTTTCAGGCTTTACGCCGTTCCAGTCCGCGGCTAGCGCGAATCCATAGGTGAAACCGCTGACCGGCTTCGGAAAGCTGATGTGATAAAGCCTTGAGTTAGTTGTTCCAGCGAGGAAGATTCCGGTTGAGTCGCCGGTTTCACGAAGATACTCAAATGAATAGGCAACTTCGTCGAGGCCTTCGCCGAAATACCTGAAAGGATTGAGTGTAGCTGAGCCTTCGAACCCGGGAGTTGAGATCGAGTTAGGGTTGGATCCGAACAGGCC
>DASWIV010000311.1:0-16409 GCA_036397475.1 bacterium | reverse complement strand
GTGCGAAAGGTTCATTCTCATATTTTCTATATAGGGTGCAAGTTTTGGCCTATCGCAAATTACAGTGGAATCAACATTGGAGACAATGTAGCCTTCTTCTTCCATGATAATTCTGACTCGTTCGAGGAGGTCTATCGAGTTGATATTTTTGTATTTTTTATCGGTATCGGGGAAATGATCCCCGATCGATCCCTGTGCCATTGCGCCAAGGAGCGCGTCCATTATCGCATGGGTAAGGACATCCGCGTCGGAATGGCCGATCAATCCCTTTTCAAAAGGGATGGTTTCGCCGCCGAGGACCAGTTTGCGGTTCTCGACAAGTTTATGTACATCGTAGCCAGTGCCTATCCTGTATGGGACAATCTCAATTTCCATTAATCTTCTTCTTCATTAGCATCGACCCATCCCCTGCCGTAAAGAATACCTTCCGCCGCAGAAATATCCTCGGGACGTGTGATTTTCATGTTTGAATCGTCATGAAGGAGGACCTTCACATCTTCGCCGGCTCGAGTGAAAAGGGTGGTGTCATCTGTATATTCATCGCCACCCGAAGCATTTTCGTGAAGTTCCAGCAATTTCGCATATGGGAATAACTGTGGAGTCTCAAGGCAGGCAATATTTGAGCGGTCTAATTCGCCAGTGATTTTATCGCCGTCATGCATGCGCAAGGTGTCCACTGCCGCATGAGCGGGAACGGCTGCGAATTTCCCAGCCGAGATGTCAATCAGGTCTTCTATCAATTCAATTGACACACATGCCCGTGCGGCATCGTGTATCAGGACAATGTCCGGAGGATTTTCCCTGATTGCCTTCAGTGTGTTTCTCACACTCTCGGCACGGGTATCGCCACCATCAACCAGATTCACCTTATGGGAGAATCCCCATGCCTTGAGAAGGCTTCGAAATTTTTCCTGGTCGCTGGGTGGCACCGCCGCCACAAATGAATCGAGGGAGTCGATCGAGTCGAATGCGGCGAGAGAGTAATAGAGCATCGGACGCCCGAGGACTGGGACCAGCGATTTCGGAAGATTATCGAATTCATCGCCAAGTCGTGTACCCTGTCCCGCGGCTACTATACATGTGACAATTTTCATTTTGCAGAGGGATTTTAGCAGAAAGACGAGGGAAGCTCACCTGTGATCGATCAAAATAGCCTGCCAGGGAATCAATATTCCGTCTGGCCATGCATGTATTCGTCGACCGTGTCGCGTTTTCTGATCAACTTCGCTATTCCGTTTCGCACCATTACTTCGGACGGGAACCCGCGTCCGTTATACCGTGATCCCATCGCGAATCCGTAGGCACCCGCATGCAGGAACGCAATGACATCGCCTTCGTCAGGATCAGGGATCGGGATCAGTTTTTTGTCCTGGTTGAAGACATCAGTGGATTCACACAAATTACCAGCTATCATCCATCCGCCCGATCCAACCTGGTCGGCTTTTGAGCAGACCACCATATGATGGTACGCGTTATAAAGCGCCGGACGTATGAGTGTGTTGAATCCGGAATCGACTCCAGCGATGGGAATTCCCTTTTCTTCGACCGTGTTTACCCTGGTCAGCAGAATCCCGCTGTCGCCGACAATGTAACGTCCCGGTTCGACAGCGATTGCGCCGAATTTCGCTTTTGAATTCGCCACAATTCCGCACAATCCCTTCGCGTATTTCTCCATAGGGAAAGTACCACGCGACGGCTTGTACGGGATTCCCGGTCCTCCACCGAAATCCAGAAATTCGAGGTCGGATCCAACGGCATCTGAGATTTCGGAGTAAATATCGAGGGTTTTCTGTACGGTGCTGAGAAATACGTCGACATCCTTTTCAAGCCAGCCGGAACCTATATGCTGGTGTACGCCAACAGGCTTATGTCCCAGTTTCACCGCTTCCCGAAACGCATCGACAATTTTGTCTTCCGGAATCCCGAACTTGATGAATTTCCCTGCGGTGATGACATGATCGTGATGCCCTGCGCCTTCGCCCGGATTCCACCGGATTGATACAGGGAATTTGCCGAGGTCAGAAAGACGTCGCATCTGCGAGAACGAGTCAATATTTATCAATACACCGAGGCCGATGAGTGCCTTTAGATCGTCGTTACTCACCGACGTACCTGTGAACATAATTTTTTCTTTTGAGAAACCAGCCTTCAACGCGAGTTCAGCTTCGACCGGAGAGACTACATCGACCAAAGCCCCCTCATCGGAGAGTATTTTCAATATTGCGTGCGACGTATTCGCCTTGGCGGCGTAGTGGACCCTCACATCCCTGTCAGCATACTTTTCAAGCTCATCCCTGATCCTGCGATAATTTTCAACTATCCTGTCGCCATCATAAACGTAGAGTGGGGTACCGAATTCATCGGCGATAGATTCAGCGTCGAGGCCGCCGATCGCCAGTCGTCCCCCTTTTACTTCCAGATGCCCATCAATTTCCCAATCCATAAATTACTCTTTCAAAAGATCTCAAACATAAAATTAAACCGGAATAGAAATTTCCGGTAACCAATATAATAAATTATTTCCGGGAGGTTTTACACCGGTGGTTTGCCTTTTCCTGAGCCACTTGGTATTTCCCCGTACTTGGCGTCGCGACGTCGCCTGCTTCTATCCGAATGCTGGCCAGCGAAGATATCAAAAATATAATAGAACGCATATCCCCAGATGTGGAAAAGAGAAAAAATTATCCACCACACGTACATAAAACCATGCTTGTTTCCGGGAGCCTCCGCGAAGTACCTGGTTAATCCAAACCATACCGCGATGCCGAATATCGTCAGTACCTTTGTCGGACCTACAGAGATGTCCAGCAGATTTTCGCCCTGTGACTGCCTGATCAGCCATGAAATCGGGTGGTAGAAAACGAATCGTTCAAAGAAATATACTATTTGTTCCACATTTCACCTGTTTTAACTATATATCACATAATTAAAGAAACCAGTGGCATCACAGACATTTATTTCAAAAATAAATTTTATCGGCAATTGAGGGAAGCCTAATTCACGACAATAACTATTTCCGCACTGTCTTCGCCACCCTTGTTATCTTCCACTGTGACGTTGATGGTAGCGTTGACCGCCGACCCCGGAGCCGACCATACCGCGACATGCTGGTTTACATTACTAAACGACCCGGCGTCCGCTGACCAGTTATACTCGAGCTGATCGTTGTCGGCATCGGTTACGTCGAGCGTGATGGTCACATTTTGTCCTGCGGACACAGAGGTCCCCGGATCGATATCCCACCCGTTAATCACCGGCGCATGGTTGTCCTGGACCACGATCGGGATTTCGCGTGACACAACTCCGCTTGCCTGATCTGAAACAATAACTGTTACTGTAAATGCGCCTGAAACGGGACTCAGCCAGGTAGCTTCGCCTTCAGATTCCGACGTGAAGTACCCGCCTGTAGCCTTCCATTGATATTCAAGAGGGAGATTTCCATCGGGATCTGACGCGGTGACGATGAATTTCACTTCCTGGTTGACGAATGGCGCGGGAGGAACGTCGACAATCTCCACGCTGTTGATAACCGGCTGTTTGTTGGTGTTGACCTCAACCACAACCGTTTCCTGGCTAGGGGAATAGTACCTGTCGCGTACTTCGACAATGAACCTGTAATACCCGGTTACGTCGGGAGCGGTCCAGATGCATGGATTCTCTTCCATCACAATAAAATATGAATTTGGATTGAATTCCGAGACCCCTCCGCCAACTCGTTCAACCGCCCACGTAAACGAGTACCAGTTAGGATCGGGATCTTCCCCGGCATCGGGATCGGTGTAATCCACACGAATCGACAAAGTCGAGCCAGGTTCCATCTGCAGTGTACTCGCGGGGGTGACCTCATCGCCATCCAGAAACATCGAAAATCCCTGAATAATGACCGGTTTATTGGTGTCCTGTGCTGTCTTGTTGCAACCAAGCGAGAAAAGAATCAGGACGGTCGAAATTGAAAGAGCTGCCAGCCTGATTATAGCGTTGATCCTCATTTTAAATTCCACCCTGTTCTATAATGGCTCTTAATCAGATTTAATATTTATCTTAATATCCGTTTAACCGCTGAAATCATAACCAGAGTCGTCTTCTTCCTCTTCATCACCCGAACTGTCGTCATTCGATGCCGGGTCGTCGCCGGTTCCGGGATCTTCATTAACATCCGACCCGTCGCTTTCGACAGGCAGTCCGGTTTCAGGGTCGATCTCGGTAGGACCATTTATATCCTCGATATGGCTTCCCGGCAGGGTGAACACGTCGAACGGATCATTGAGCGGCTGTTCATCAAGCCACCTGATGGTATCGGCAAGGCCTGTAAGCAGTGGGCTCATCCGGGTAAATCCGAGATAGTTAATCGTGTGCCATCGAAGCTCAGGTTCGGCGAACCCTTCTTCCGGGATCGGGAACGCTGGAACAATAAGGCGTCGTCCCGCCACAAGATCGTTGACCTGGAGGTCGTCGTTGAGGTGCCTGAGATACGCTAACAAAAATGCTTCCGCGTGATATCTGGCAATCGTCGGATCCATTTCCGACGGGATCTCGATTCCCTGCATGAATTTCAAATTATCTATCAAGTTCAGTTTTCTGGTGATCTGCAGCAAGGTAAGCATGACAGGATCGTTAGTGGAGAACGGTACGATCTGCTCGACTGGTATGCTTGGCTGTCCGGTTGTCAGGTCAATTCCCCGAAGGTCAACATCCTTGATAATGTATTCGCCCGGGAAAAGGACGTTATCGAGATTATCGAGCACATCGGAGCCAAGAGGCATCAGGTACGAATCGTCGATCTGGTACTGATTTCCCCTGCCCTGATCCGGTCGCGGATTAACTTCTTCGGCGACATGAGGGGTGATAACGATAATGATCTCAGTGCGGTCCCTGATTTCCCTTGTTCTTCTGAACGCCCGACCTATAAACGGCAGGTCGCCAAGGAGCGGAACCCTGTATTCCCTGGTTTCTTCCTGCGTTGAGATCAAGCCTCCAAGGATAAGCGACTGATGATTCGGTATCCGTACGATTGTCGAGACTTCCCTGGTATTTAATTCCGGAGCTACAAGGCTCAGCTCGCTCACAACATTGTTAAGGGTCTCGACGTTTGATACGACAGCGTCGACCTGCATCTGCACTTCATCGCCACCCTGCCCGATCCTGGGTTTAATGTTGAGAGTAATACCCACAGGGACGAAGTTGATTTCGAACGTGCTCCTGTTTTCACCGGTTATGGTCTCCTCGATTACAGGTACCTGGCGTCCGATATTTATTATCGCCTGGCGTCCGTCGATGGTAACGACCTTCGGGCGTGCCCTGACAGTCGCCCGCCCATCAAGGATCAGTGCGGCAAGAGTAGCGTTGAAACTTCCCGCGGGTGCCCCAGCGTCATTATATATGAAGAAATTTCCACCGGGAGTGCTGCTGGAACCCTGTTCTCCGGGGAAAACAGGGTTTACTGTAGTGGAGAGAATATCGTCTGTGCCTGTTACATTTCTCAGGCCAAGGTCATTCAGGTCGTCGACATTCAACTCGATAACCTGTGCCTCGATCAATACCTGGCGTGCCGGCACATCGATAAGGGCCAGATAAACTTTGACCGATTCGATCTCGGCGGGGGTACCGAAAATAACCAGTTTATGTATATCGGTTGTGGCGACCGCGTTGTTGAATTCCAGTACGGAGAACTGGTTTCCACGGATACCATTGCCGGTTGTTGAGTTGTCGGTCGATAAGGTGTTCGAGGTATCGTGGACCTGTGGAGCCGTATAGATGATCGGACCGATGCCTGAGTTAAGAGCGTCGAGCGCTGAGTTATCGACTCCATCCGATGTATTTACCGCGGTGTATCCGGCTGCTTTAAGGCTGTTGATAGCTTCCTGAATCTCGATGTAATAAAGGTTCAACACCTCGTAGCTTCGAACGGCTACCGGAGTATCGATTGTCACTATGAGATTTTTCGCGGAATTGATTATCGCCTGCTCGTTTGAAGTCGCCCTGATATAAACCTCGTATCCGATATAGCCTTGTGGACGCACGGTGAATGCCTGGACTGCGGCTTCCAGATTCGGGATGTAAAAAGTAACCTGCCCTGCACCTTCGGCGTTTTTAGCGTAGATGATGAAATTGTCGCTGCTGGGTTCCAGCTTGACCATCCCGATGAAATTATTCATCACTTCATCGAGCTTCAACGAGAATTCTGATGGTGAGAGGTTGCGTATTCGGAATGAATCGATCAATTCCGCCGGAGGCGGAGAGGGCGGAGATGGAGCCGGGTCGATTGTGCGGAGTAGATTTTTCGCGATCTCAATGATGTCCGATGAGCCCTGGAGGACAATTTTATCGGTAACCGACGGAAGGGTAGTCACCACAATATCATCCTCGGTTATTCCTACCAGCGCAAGGTTGGTGTAAAGCTGTACAATCGCCTCGTCCTGGGTGAGGCTGTATATCGGGACAAATTCCATGTCCCGTGCTTCATCCTGCGCTATCAGCGGGATAACAGGAAACGCCAGGTTGAAAATGAGAAATAATATCAGACCCCGGGCGAAGGGTTTGGGCTTCATCGCAGTTGCTCCTTATATCGCACGTACCGTCCGGATTGTAGTCGTCAGACAGATTCCTGGCTATCTAAT
The DNA here is from genome assembly GCA_036397475.1 of bacterium. Taxonomy (GTDB): domain Bacteria; phylum JAJVIF01; class JAJVIF01; order JAPKYR01; family JAPKYR01; genus DASWIV01. Next base: position 9,792 of record DASWIV010000311.1, on the reverse strand, counting down.
AATATCCGGATTTTTCAAAGTTTCTGGAACCGATTCCTCCAATTAATAACGTTATTTGTCCTCATAAACAAGTCCCCCTGTATTCCACCGCTAACGGGGGCACGGTTTTCTGCTTTTATCTGGATTACTCCCCAGGCTATCCCCAGAATTCTTACATCAGCTTCTTAGAAAATCCAATCGTATCTCAACCATCCCCCCGCTTGCGGGGGGATTACAGGGGGGCATAATCCACACTGTTCATATTTTGACTCACAAACACCCTCAATGTAGAATCCTCACATAAATGTCAGACACCCAGGCAACAAATAAGCTCAATGGACCTGCAGTCCTTCTTGCACGCCACGGTGAGACCGATTTCAACCTGAATAAAATTTTCCAGGGACGTACTGACAATCCCCTCAACGATAACGGTCTGTCGCAGGCTGTATTGATTAAGGCAAGAATCGAGCCATTCGAGATTTCCGCGGCTTATGCATCCCCATTAATTCGCGCACAGGAAACAGCGGATATAGCTCTCGGGGATAAAAACATCCCGATTGGAACCGACCCACGCCTTATCGAGATCGATTTTGGCAAGTGGGAAGGCACACCGGAAGCGATTGTGAAGACAAAATATCCCGATGAGTATGTAGCTTACAGGTCGGATATGTCGAAGTTTCACCCGTCGGATGGCGAGAGTGCAGTCGAGGCAATGGCACGCGCAGGAGGATGGTGGGAGGATGCCCGGTCAAATCATTCCTCATCGGAGACAATAATAGTTTTCGCACATCAGTCAATTAACGCCTGCCTGGCTTGTTATATAACTGAGACGAGTTTGTCGGACGCGTGGACAAATTTCAAATGCGCGCCTGGCGATGTTATACGGATTGTCCCGACTACGATTCCACTGATCTCAAAATTGACGCTGCCGTAGCGCGGGTCTCCAGACCGGCATTTTATGTAGCCTCCAGCCTGAAATCTTCCCCCAAACCTGCCGATATAGCCTTCTGAGACAAAAAATTTGGCTAATTTCGCATAATTAGCGTAAAATATGTCCATATCTGTACGGCGATTTGAGCCATCGCCGTGGTTTGTGTATCTAAATTTATGATTGCTGGATGCACGACCCAGTGCATGCTCTGTATTTATTTAACGCTATCATTCCTATCATCCTTTTATCGAGGAGCTAGCTATGGGTCTACGGTTTATGAAAATAGTCTGCGGTTTTCTGGGAGGGCTACTTGGCTACGCCATCGCTCTTCCGCTTGACGATCTGATCGTCAGCCAGCCAGGCTACAGACAACTTATACCTAATACTCCCGGGATCATCATCGTCTTCGCGCTTGTAGGCTTCCTGATCGCGTCGGTGGCGTACCGCTCCCTGCTCAAATTCAATAACTGGTTCCTGAAGCTGATCATCCAGTCGAACGGACCGAGGCTGGTCAGCGGCGTACTTGGCGGAGCGCTTGGATTCGCTCTCGCGATCGTCATCAATATGTATTTCATCGAGACGATCTTCAGTCCCCTGCCGATATCCTATGTCGGGCTGAAATTCATGGCATTTGTCGGGGTGATCGTAATACTGGTTTACCTCGGCGCATTTTTCCTCTCATCGGTCAAGATCGGCGTCAGCTCCGACGATGGGGGTACGGCGGCACTCGCTCCCAAGGTTCTCGATACGAACATCATTATCGACGGACGAATTTCCGACATCATAAAGTCGAAATTCCTTGAGGGCCTGATCATTGTTCCCCACAGCGTGCTGAAGGAGCTCCAGAAGCTTGCCGATTCGGCTGATACGCTTAAGAGGAACCGTGGAAGGCTTGGGTTAGACCACCTGAAGAAAATCCAGGAAGATCCTGAAATCTCTATTGAAATTTACGACGATTTTTCGGAGCCGGACGAAGACACATTCGATGTCGACGCGCACCTGGTCAATATCGCTAAAAAGATCGGCGGAAAAATTATCACGAACGATTACAACCTGAACAAGGTAGCGGTGCTGCAGGGCATGGATGTACTGAACATCAACGAACTTGCGAACGCGCTCAAGCCGGTTTATCTTCCGGGTGAAGAGTTTAAGGTCCAGATCATCAAGCATGGAAAGGAAACCGGACAGGGAGTCGCGTACCTGGATGACGGGACAATGATAGTGGTTGAAGGCGGAGACGGATTCATCGGCAAGGACATTATCGTCAGCGTGACATCGGTGCTTCAGACTGTCGCCGGACGGTTGATATTCGCGAAACCGTCTCGAGAGATGTAAGAAACACTTTTATTCGACAAATCGGCACACTCCATTCGCGGGGTGTGCTTTTTTTACAGGTGGTCGTTGTCAGAATAAATTCCGGTGGAGGACCCTGACGGAGTTATCGCATTCGGTATTATCGACGACCATACTCACATTGACCTGCAGCGAGCCCTGAGATATCGCCCAGACATTTATCCCGTGCTCGCCAAGGCAGGAGAATATTTTCCCGGCAAGTCCCGGCGACGATTTCATCCCCTCCCCGATGACGCACAACAGGGCGAGATTTTCATAGATCTTCACGCGCGCGTATTTTTCCAGCTCTTTTCTTACGGAGTCGAGTTCGCCCTGGTAAAACGGGTCGATGGTTATCGAGACTGATACTTCAGTGGTAGAGAGCATGTCCACACTGATGTTGTGACGAGAAAATATCTCAAATATTTTCGCGAGGAACCCGTGGGCGGCAAGCATTTTTGTCGAGACCATCTCGATGAGGATAATGCCCCGCTTGACTGTCACAGCTGTGGCTTTTCCCTTCTCCCGCTTGACGCTGGATACAATGACGGTACCTTCGCTGTCGGGATTCAGTGTGTTGAGGATTCGTATAGGGATCCTTTTAACAACCGCCGGACGGATAGTTTTCGGGTGCAGGACTTTCGCGCCGAAATAAGCGAGCTCGTTGGCTTCAAGGTATGAAATTCTATCTATGAGTTTCGCGTCGGAGACAATTTTTGGATCGGTATCGAGAATTCCATCGACATCGGTCCAGATCTGAACTTCATCAGCATAGAGAGAGGCTCCGATAATCGACGCGATCAAATCGGAGCTTCCCCGCCCGAGTGTGGTCGTTATGCCGTCGGAGGTGCACCCGATAAAACCCGTTACGACAGGTACGATTGAATTATTTAAAAGCGGCTCAAGTTTATCTTTTACCGATTTTTCGCAGAGGTCAAGGAGCGGCTCGGCATTGGAGTGTGTGTTGTCGGTGATTATTACATGGTCGTCCCCATAGACGAATTCCGATTCCACGGACTTTTTAAGATACCTTGAAATTACAGGAACGATCAGTTTTTCCCCGTAAGAAATGATGCGGTCACGAACAGGCGGGGCTAGCCCTCCGGTCTTGGCAAAAGTCAGAGAGAGTTTCAGGTCATTTATCAGGTTATCTATCAGGTCGGTTATTTTTTTTGCGGGTTTATTCAGGATTCCGAGATGGCGGTCTCTGAGAGCGGAGACAAACTCATCAATTTCGGACTCAGATTTTTCTGAAATAGAAGCGGAAAATTCAATAAGTGAATTACTGACCCCCGACATGGCGGATGCAACAATTACCACTTTTCCGCCATTGGAGGTCTCTCGCTCGACCACACGGCGGATAACGTCGAGTTTATCGGGATTGTCGACAGATGTCCCGCCGAATTTAAGGACTTTGATCATATTTAATAGATTCCATTATACGTGAGTGGATATGTTCGTTAAAGATGTACGGGATTTTCGGAAGTCCATTCGCGAACCTGGACATAATTAAACTCAGGATAAAGATAATTTAAAACTGTTATATAAAATACTATGGTTAAATATCGATATTAGAGCGTAATGGTGGAATTTATTATCGACAATTTGCTTTGCGCACATCCCGTTTTCTTAGTCACGAACTACTCGTCGACTATGGATTTCTCGGTCGCCGATGTGGCGGTCTGGAAAGTTTTCGGGGTCCTGGGAACAGCCATGTGGATAATGATAATGAGGTATGTGGCTGAAGAGCCCGGACGCCAGCATGGAAACATGACCTGCTGGTGGCTTTTATTCTCATTTCTGCATGTCTTGGGATTTTTGTTTTACGCACTCTATCTTATCATCGGAAGAGATTTCCAGCATCAGAAAAGAATGGAAAAGCGCAGGCGATTCGATGATTTTCCTTCAAGGCTCGGTCGCGCAAAACCACCGCTCCTGCGCTAAAATTTTGCCAATATTCTCATTAAAACAAATATTGAGGTAAAATTATCCAATATGGAGCCGTTATTCTTCATACACCCGCTGGCGTATTATGTCACCCTGATCCCGGGGACTTACGGGGGCGGTTATGACGGTACCAGTGTAGGTTCCGCAACGGTAGCAATCAGCCTTGTGGCAATGTATGCCATACTCACCAGGTTTATCGCGGAGATGCCGGGAAAGCATTACGGGAACACGTACTGGTGGTGGCTGCTATTTTTCGTTGCACACATTTACGGTGTTATTTATTACATCGTGTACGATCAGGTCATAACCAGGTTCACATATAAGAACCGGGCTGTAATGAAAGTACAGTTCCAGGACAGGCAGGGAACCGAATATAATCAGCATGAGCTCACAATTTCCAGGAAAGCCGGGGAGTTGTCGCCTGATGTAAACAAGCTGATTGACGAAGGAAGACCTGAGGAAGCACATAAGCTGGCGTTGTCGCTCAGAGAGATCGCGGTCGCGTCCGGGAACAGGGAAAAGGTAGAGGAATTCGATTTTCTGGTAGCCGTGGCAATGAAAGCTATCGATCTGAAAGATCAGGTCGATAGTATTAACAATGCCGGAAAGAAATCCGACAGCTCGATAAATTACACATCATTCTGAAATTATCCCCATTTCCCCTACAGTTACATCTGAATTCAGCCGATAAACCATATATTACCCGCCGTCGCGCGGGAATGGTGAGCATATGCTTCGAGGACTCTACGCAGCCGCAAACGCAATGCGATATCGGGAACATGAGGTCGAGGTTATCTCGAATAATCTCGCTAACGTCTCGACCGACGGATTCAAGCGTGACCGTGTCGCGTTGCGTTCATTCGGAGACATGCTCATCACCCGCATGAACGATTACGGGAATGAGCCGAAACCTATCCCTTTCAATCCGCCAAAGATCGGAGTGATGAATCTCGGCGGATTCGCAACAGAGACCGAATTTGTGGATTTTCAGCAGGGACGTCCTAAACTCACCGGGAATCCACTCGACCTGTATCTGAACGGACCCGGATTTTTTGTTGTGCGAACTGAAAACGGCGACCGTTACACACGTAACGGGGCATTATCGCTTTCCGAGACCGGAGAATTGATCACCCAGGAAGGATACAACGTCCTGGGTACGGACAATTCGCCAATCAGATTGAATTCAACATCACAGATACAGGTTAACCAGGACGGCGAGATCCGCCAGGATGGGGCACCAACCGGACGCATACAAATTGTCGAGTTCCAGGATCTGTCATCCATCGAAAAGCAGGGATATACGCTCTTCATGCAGATGGATCCCACTCAGAATTCAGCGACCCCATCGCCTTCCACTTCAATTGAACAGGGTTCTATCGAGGCGAGTAATGTCGATCCGATCATGAGCCTGGTCAGGCTGATTTCTTCACAGCGTGCCTATGAAGCCGCGGCGAGAGCTGTCGATATGTTTAATGACAGCATGAGCAGAGTATCGGGAGAACTGGGTCGTCTCCCCGCTTAGATTGAAAAAATAATTTTTTACGATAGTCAGTTTCGAGGATGAGCATAAAATATAGACCGGCACATGGGAGTGGGAGCCCGGTGTCACGGAGGGAAAATGCTCAAAATCCAGAGAATTCGTGAGACGTTTATCGACTGGTGCGTCTGGGCGATTCTTGCGGCGATGTACCTTCTGACTGTCCCGTCGGGTTACTGAGGAAAACCCGGTTAAACGGAGAGGAATAGAAAGAATGATTCGTGCACTTTACACAGCGGCGACCGGGCTGCAAGCTCAACAGATGAACACCGATGTCATCGCGAACAATATCGCCAACGCCAACACGCCCGGTTTCAAAAGGGACAGGTTGAATTTCCAGGATCTCCTTTACCAGACGTTCCGACGAGCTGGACAAACAACACTTACAGGCTCCATGGTTCCGAACAGCCTGAGGGTTGGACACGGTGTAAGGCCGATAGCGACCCAGAAATTATTCCTGGTCGGCGGAGCGCAGCAGACGGGAAATCCGCTCGATCTGATGATCAATGGCGATGGATTTTTCCAGGTCACTCTGCAGGACGGGTCCGCCGCTTATACAAGGGACGGCACTTTTAAACTGGATGCAGACGGCAATATAGTCACATCCGATGGATTATTTGTCGATCCGGCGATCTCGGTCCCGGCGGACGCCGTGAGAATTGAGGTTTCACAGGACGGTACAGTCGCTGTACTTGTAGGTGCGGATACCACACTCACACAGGTCGGGCAGATCCAGCTGGTGCGATTCCAGAACGAAGCCGGCCTGGAAACAATAGGACAGAATTTATTCAGAGAAACAGACGCGTCGGGAGACGCTGTCACGGGCACACCTGGCGAGGAAGGCTTTGGAAATATCGCACAGGGATTCATCGAATCAAGCAACGTATCGATTGTTGATGAACTTATAGAGCTGATTGTCGCCCAGAGGGCATTCGAGACGAACTCGAGGGCTGTCGATGTCGCCGATCAGCTGTTGAATATCGCGAATAATCTCGCGAGGTAATTATTTTCCGGGAATCCTTCGAGCTTGGATTTCCGAAAAAAATGTAGCCCGGGAACCCTTATCGGAATAATGGCAAAGTTAGGGGCAATCAAGCGAAGGGTTCCCGGGAGATAAAAGAAGGAGGGTCGACAGGCACATAATTTTAACCACAAGGGAGGGGAGGAGAGTCTTTAACCCAGGGCGAGAGGCGGAATACGCCGGATCGAAATAAAATACCCGGGAGGGGGTAAAAAATTGGTCCGCCGTAAAGAAGCTCACGTCATCAACTAACAATTAAAGCTAAATCTCCTCCCCTTTCCCCTTTGATCAGAGGGATCGCAAGAAGAAATAATGAAGTACACAGAAATTTACAGATTAGTTTTAACCGGCTCGGTGCTGGTGCTTTTGCTATTTTCGGGAAGCACACGTACGTATGCTACCGATTACCAGACAATTAATTCGGGATGGCTGCTGGCGACGGCACAGAATATTTATCTGACAAGCGAGCCGTGGAAGTCGGCAGGCTGCAACGTTGAGATTACATCCACTCCGGCCGACGCGACGGTTTACCGTACGGGACAAGTCGACGTTGTCGGCAAGCTTGAGAGAACGCCCAACGGATTAAGGGATATCGGGGCGGTGACAGTCGAGATATTTATCAGCGGTGAACTTTACATGCGGTTTGATCCGGGTCCGTATATCGCTGTTTCGATGAATGTTTACAAAGCCACGAGGGATATCGACCGGGAAGAGATAATCGGCGACGGGGACATCGAACTCGCCGCGGTGGAAGTGAGGAACCTTCCGTCGCATGAAATAGTCATGGATCCCGGAACGATTATCGGAAAAGCCGCGAAGGTCAATATTCAAGCGGGACGAATAATCAGTGAAGAAGTGATTGAATTTCCTGTCGTGGTAGAGCGTGGGGAATCCGTGATTGTCTTTATTCAGCTTGGAGCTGCGTCGATAACGATGCAGGGAATCGCACTGGATTCCGGTGCGGTTGGAGATGAGATCCGTGTAAGGAATCCTGACTCCGATGCAATAATTACCGCGACAGTAACGGGAGAGTCGCGGGCTGAAGTTAAAATACTGTAAGTGTAAAGGTCCTGATGGGTAGATGATATGTCCCGGTACACGGGACCAGAGGATGAGTTATGAGAACTTTTTTTGTACTGATGCTGTTAACAATTTCATTTTTTGCCGCGATGCCGGTCCAATCGACCAGCCTGTTCGACGAGGATGGATGCGATCTCTTCACAGCACTGCGCGCGGACGATATCGGGGACCTGGTAACGATCGTGGTCCTGGAATCCACCAGCGCGTCGAATGAAGCCGGTGTCCAGACGGGAAAAACACTTAACACGGATGGCGAACTTACTGTCAAGGGATTTTTACAGTGGGTTGCCGGAATGCCGGATGTCATAGCCCCGATTGAAGACCTCACCTTTACACCGTCGGAAGATTTCCAGGGTGACGGAAAAGTAACCGCTCGTGGGCAATTTTCAACACGTATAACTGCTGTTGTAACTGACATTCTTCCAAATGGGAATCTGCTGATTGAAGCCGCCAGGGACATCACAATCGCCGAAGACACAGCGACACTTGGGGTCCGGGGTGTTATCCAGCCCCAGGACATTTCAGCCGATAACACGGTCATGTCTTACCAGATCAGCGAGATGGAACTCATCTATGAAGGCGAAGGAATAATCAACGACAGGCAGCATGACGGAATTCTTTCGAAGATCTTCAATTTCTTCTTCTAGGCCGATAAAAATGAAACCGAAATTTCATATCAAATTAATTTTCACCTTCGCGATCGGGTTCCTGCTAATCGGGATCGCTCCTGCACGTTCGCAGGACGATTCTGTTAATCTGCAGGGATACTGGCAGTTCGCGGAGCCGGAATATTATTCCGCAACACCGGAAGTGAGGGTCAAGGATGTCGCTAGAGTACTTGGAGTCAGGGGGAACCAGTTATACGGAATTGGGCTGGTCACAGGTCTTGCCGGAACGGGCGACAACTCATCCAGGATCGATTTTACCGCGCAGGCGATATCAAATATGCTGGAACGGGCGGGAATACCGACAGATCCAAACGATATCAAGGTAGATAATTTCGCGTTATGCATGATCACGTCGGACCTTCCGGCATTCGCGAGAGAAGGCGACACGCTTGATATAACGGTCAGCGCGATGGGCGACGCCGAAAGCCTTCAGGGCGGAGTGCTGATAATGACCCCGCTTCGTGCGGCTAACGGAGATATTTATGCGGTTGCACAGGGCCCGATCAGTCTCGCCGGCTTCGGGACGGGCGGCGGTGGCGGAGGAGCGTCATCGAGGCAGCAGACGAATTTCCTGACTGTCGGACGTATCCCCGGCGGAGCGTACGTTGAAAAAGAAGTGGATTTTGAGCTTGCTCCGGACGCGATTTTAACACTTGTACTGATGCATCCTGATTTCACTACCGCGATAAATTTAAGGGACGCGATCGCGGCGTCGTTTCCCAGCGCTACTGACGTCTATGCCCGTGACGCTGCGAATGTAGAGATAGGTGTACCGCGAGATTACAGAAACGATATTGTCAGGTTCATCTCGGAAGTAGAGAACCTCAGGATCACGCCGGATATTCCGAACCGGGTAATAATTAATGAAAGAACCGGAACGATTGTCATGGGAGCCGGTGTACAGATAATTCCGGTCGCTATTGCACATGGTTCTTTATCAATTTCTGTCACCCAGGGCTATGACGTCAGCCAGCCCCCTCCCCTTTCAGGCGGACATTCGCTGGCAGCGCCGTACTCCGGCCTTACTGTAAATGAAGGACAGGCGCAGTTTGTACGGTTGTCATCGGAAGACCTGGTAGCGGCGCTGAACGCGCTCGGGGCGACACCGAGGGATATAGTGGCGATTTTCCAGGCGCTGGACGCAAGCGGAGCATTACAGGCGGAGCTGGTAATTATTTAGGCTTTGCAAATGAACACACACAAACTGGGCTGACACTGCGTTTGTGTATGCTACAAACTGCCATAAGATCCTCGTTATCCGTAGTGAGTTCTATCACGATCTCATTTTCGGAAACAT
>DASWIV010000310.1:0-5005 GCA_036397475.1 bacterium | reverse complement strand
AACGCTAATGTCCTGGTTATCCCGGCAGAAGCAACCGGCTACGGGATGATGGCGGAAATTCTCGATGGGTTCATGTCCACAGAATTTGAAGGCGGACGCCATTCACGAAGGATCGGAAAAATCGCCGATTATGAAGGCTGCTGAATTTTTTCCCGAATGAAACACGATGTACACATCATAGGAGCCGGCCTTGCCGGGAGTGAAGCCGCACTTGTCGCGGCACGCAACGGTCTGAAGGTAAAGCTGAGCGAGATGCGTCCGGAAAAAAAGACGCCGGTGCATGAATCGGGCAATTTCGCTGAGATCGTGTGCTCGAACTCACTCGGTAGCGTAAAGTTATCTACTTCCAGTGGATGCCTGAAGAGAGAACTTGGACTCCTGAGCAGCCCATTGATCGGAATAGCAAAAAATAATAGTGTCCCTGCCGGACATGCGCTTGCGGTCGACAGGGAGAAATTTGCCACGGAGGTAACGTCGAGGATTGAAGCGGACCCGAATATAGAAGTCATTCGGGAAGAGATAGATCTTATTGAAAATTCGGAAGACAGGATTCCAACACTTGTCGCGACCGGACCCCTGACATCCGAAAAGCTTCTCGGGAGCATCGCCTTCCTGCTTGGCGAAGAGAATTTATATTTCTTCGACGCTATATCACCAACAATCGAAGCTGACAGTATCGATATGGACATAGCATTTTTCGGGTCGAGGTATGATTCCGAATCCGATGATTATCTGAATTGCCCGTTCACAAGAGAGGAATACGAGGCATTTCAGTCGGCAATTGAGAGTGCTGAACGGATAGAGATCAGGGATTTCGAGCCGGATAAATTATTCGAGGGATGCCTGCCGGTTGAAATTATGGCCCAGCGCGGAGTGGATGCAATGCGGTTTGGCCCCCTGAGGCCTGTCGGGTTGACGGACCCGAAAACCGGAAAATATCCCTATGCAGCGTTGCAGCTCCGGAGAGAGCAGGTCGACACCGAGACGTACAGCCTGGTCGGATTTCAGACCCGGTTGAAATACCCGGAACAGAAAAGGATTATCCGGATGATTCCCGGGCTTCAGAATGCGGAATTCATAAGGCTTGGTTCTATGCACAGGAATTCATATTTAAAATCGCCATCTCTTCTTGATGATACCCTGCAGTTCAGAGAAATCCCGTGGTTATTCACGGCAGGATGCCTGTCCGGAGTCGAGGGGTATGTTGAAGACATTACGACCGGCCATATCGCGGGAATTAACATGGTGGCGATGAAAAAAGGATTCGACCTGATCAAACTGCCGGAAGTCTCTATGCAGGGGTCGCTGCTGAGAGCGATCACGGATCCAAAAAATGTACCGTTCCATCCGACATCCGCGACAATGGGGATGCTTCCACCTCTTGAGAAAAAAATTCGCTCCAAAAAGCTTCGCAGGGAAGAATTAAGCCTTCGAAGTCTCGATAGTATTTCAGAGCTGGTGTCAAGGCTCAGAAATGCCGGCTACATAATTCCCGATGGAATCGAGTTCCCAGAATAACCATGATCCGATCTTTTCGGCGTTAACATTAAAGTTCGCCGAATACCTCAGGGCTGTCCAGGGAAAGAGCGTGCACACTGTCAGTGCGTATGCACGGGACCTTACGGCCTTTTTTGAGTACCTTGAAAAAATTGAATCGTTCGATGCGGGAAATGAGCTGACGGATGTGAACGCGGATCACATCACCTCTTACCTGAAATATCTTGGTGGCTCGCGGATCGAGATCGAGGGTGAGAAGTTCGAGCCGGTGAAAGTGTCGACCCGGACTCGCAACAGGAAACTTTCAGCGATAAAAAAGTTTTTCGGTTACTGTATTGATGAAAATCTGGTGGAAGCCGATCCGACCACGGGTATAAAGGGACCAAGGCAGGAGACGAAACTTCCGGTTTATCTTGAGGTCGAGGAAATTCAGCGCCTGTTAAAGTCGATCCCGTCGGGTGAGTTAAAAGGTCTTCGCGACAGGGCCCTTATCGAATGTTTATATTCCACCGGCCTGCGTGTAAGTGAGCTTGTCAGTTTGAATGTCCGGGATTTTCCGTCATCCGGCGATACGATGAAGGTAATCGGCAAGCGCGGAAAAGAGCGGATCGTTTTCCTCGGGGAACATGCGGTGGATTCGATAGTACGCTACCTGGACATCCGCAGAAATGAAGGGGAAAGTGTTCATCCGGATTCACCATTGTTCACAAATAACAGGGAAGGGCGTCTGACGTCGAGGTCCATCCAGCGGATAATATCGGAACGGGCTGAACAGGCGGGAATCACCAGGGAAGTTACTCCGCATTCCCTGAGGCATTCGTTCGCGACACATATGCTGTCGGGTGGGGCTGATATCCGTACATTGCAGGAACTCCTGGGGCACGCGAGGCTGAGTACAGTGCAGATTTACACGCATTTATCGCTGGACGAAGTAAGGAAAAAATATCTCCAGAGCCATCCACTCGCGAAATAAATATTCAAAACCGTTCTAAATTAAAGCTATAAAATATCCCGGGAATTCATCCCGGGATTGAGATTATTCAAATTAAGCTTATAAATTACTTGCCGCCGCCCGGGAAATTCAGATCCTGTTCCGCGCCTGCCGCAAGGATGAGAATCAATCCATCTTCGACTCCATCGGGAGATCCATAAATATACTGGGTATGTCCCTGTTCATGATATGGGTACCTTGGACCCGTATACGCGTCTCCGCCTCCGGATACTTCAGGAAGGCCACATCCGCCCGAACCTGTCCATGGAGGCCAGCCGCAACGAATCTGTGCGAAGCCGAAGCTCATGTCCGGAGGATCGGGCCATGGTGGCGGCATCCTGTAAAGGACCTCTTCCCCATCGGGTGTACGGTCGTGCACACGTATCACATCCATTCCGGTTGTGGATGATGTGCCATAGCCGCCAAGGATATACCTGTCGGTTTTGGCGGGAACCCAGTAGCCGGGATCGTAATGTGTCCAGCCCTGACGCTCGATAATGTGACTTCCAAGTCCCCTGTACATGAAGTTGCCGGGCCAGTGCGTATATATTAAGTGATAGCCCTGTTCGCTGTTATCGGAAATTCTCCGCCCGGCGAACATGTAATGGAGCCCCTGCGTCTCCGATCCGTCTAGCTCGGGGAATCCAAGGTAATTCGCCTGGTTGGGAGGAAGAGTCCGCCGGGTCTCAAATTCACTTGTCCACTGGAGTGGAAGTCCACCGGCTCGGTATTCGAAGTAAAAGAAGTCTTCGAGCCCGTTACCCATTACATTTCCCTTGTAGCCGAACCTTGGATCGCCTTCTCCCTGCGTTGGGTCGTCTTCCCACCTGGTGGCATTGAGAATAACAATGCCGTCATCAATGAATGGATTATCCGGGTAAGAGGTGATGTAATCGTATTCAACCAGTGAATCCTGAAGAATTGCGTATCCATGATCTTCCGAATCATGCTGCGAATGCCAGTTTAACCATCCCTGGACATCGCCTCCCATAAGGAAGTCCGGATACTTTGAGTTATCGGTCATGTACCGTTCAAGCGATATCTGTATCGTGTGAAGGTTGGCTTTAACTTCGGCTTCCTTCGCCTTGTCTTTAGCCTTGATGTAGTTGGGGAGGGCTATCGCCGCCAGAATACCGATGATAGTGATCACGACCAGCAGTTCGATGAGTGTGAACCCGCCATTTGTGTTTCTTTTCATACTTAGCATTCTCCTGAAATCCGCTCGATTTTGTCAATCCATATCTATCTCATGTTTTTGTAATTTTCTCTTGAATTACTCTTCCGGCTCCTGTTCAACAGGGTCGATATAACCCAGGATACTTATGTGGATGGTTGTCGCGTCGCCGTCAGGATGCCCCTGTACAACAATGGATACATGGTAATTGGGATCTTCGGATTGATAGGTGAAGGTAGTGACATATTGCCCGGTCGGGATCCTTGAGTCGGTAATTTCATAGTCCGGGCTTACGCTATCCTTGTACCATCCTACAACAGCCGTGTAATTTGTAACGGTTCCGAATTCAAGGTTATAAATCTCGGCGTCTCCCATGCTCTGATACCTTGATTTGTCCTGCATGTATTCAGAGTCAGGGAATATAAACGGCCCGTACTTCGTAACCGTTTGAAGCTCCTCGAGGGATGGATGCTCGGTTCCTTCCATTGGCGGAGGGATAGATGAGGATCTGTCATCCTGGTCCTGATTTTCGCCATTTTCAGCTGTTTCATTGATATTGGAAGTATTGTCCTGGTTATCGGACGAACCTGTATCGTTCGCTTCAGTGACAGGTTTCTGTCCGGATTGGGTGTTACCGGAATTGTTCGGGCAGCCGCAGACGAATAAAGACAGAACTGTCAGTGCCACTATAAGCGCAATTATGGATGTATTCTTATGAATCCACATACTCAATCACCTGGCAAATCTACAGATTGGGAACCAAAGCGCTGGGAGAGACTTCGGTAGATGATAGTAAGGATGCAGGACATCCAGCCAGGACAAGAAACCCTCTTCATATATTTTATCACGGAAAATCGAATTTAAACAGTTTGAGCTTTTTTATTTGTTATGGCATCGTAATGTCAGAATTCAATGGGAAGCTCTGACCCTGGAAATCTGACACAGGCATTCATCGACTACCGGCCGACCAGGTGCCGTTGCAACGCGGTCGTCCATCCTCATCATGTCCAGTGCCTTCATTGCGGCCGCAGGCAGAATCTGCTGTTCGAGGGGCTGGAAAAAGTCGATGCCGAAAATTTAATGGAGCTCGTTTCAAAACTGCAGGAAGAATTCCGCGCGATACCGTACGATTATCTCGTTCAGCACAAACTCGGGAAAGCATACATCCTGCTGGGAAAATACGATGAAGCCAGGACCGTACTTGGAGCCCTGCTTCAGAAAAAAACAGATCTGTGGGATGCCAGGCTGAACCTTGGAATACTGCATGCATGCCTTGGTGAAAAAGAACTTGCGGTCACGGAACTGGAATACTGGCTACGGAATAATCCTCATTCATCCAAGGC
>DASWIV010000309.1:0-8471 GCA_036397475.1 bacterium | reverse complement strand
TTTCCCCTGTTCGCTGAAAGCCAGGGAGCGCTTTTTTACCCGGTTACGCGAATAGCCTATTATCTCTCACCAAATATTTACAGTTCATTCTCCTATGACGTCCTCCTGCATTTCGTCCTTGCCGGATGGTTCCAGTATTTCTTTGCCCGGTCGATGAAATTGTCTCCGATAGCGTCGTTGATGGCGTCGGTTGCCTTCGCATTCTCCGGAATGTTTTTATCCCTCCCGATAAATTTCACCATATTCCGGTCAATTATATGGATTCCTCTTATCTTCACGTTCATGAATCATGGCGCGAAACGCCAGTCCCTGTTGTTCCCGCTTGGAACTGCCGTGGCAATGGTTTTCCAGATGATGGGAGGAAGCCTTCAGGTTACGGGAATTACAGTCCTTGCCATGTTTCCCTACATGGTTTTCCTGATGGTGTCGCCTGGAGGCGGCAAAAAATCATCCGTCATTCCTTTCCTGCAGCTTTTAATGACCCTGGTCCTCGCAGTTGGACTATATGCGTTCCAATTGGCTCCTACCTGGGAACTTACACAGAACTCGTGGCGTGGAACTGTCGGGGGCTATGAGGTCGCGTCGGCATACTCATTCCATCCATTTCATTTTATCGAAGCATTGATGCCTGCTTTCTACGGCGTTTTCGCTGACAAAAGCCTTCTGCCGATACTTCCTGTCACGGCGAATTTCTTTCCGTACATCGGTATTGTCCCACTGTTTCTTGTTTTCAGTTTCGCGCTTGTTTCCAGAAAACGCGGAATGTTCATCATGTTCATTCTGTTGCTGCTGTCACTTGCCCTGGCCGTTGGAAAGTACGGGCTGCTGTACCCGGTAGTGTACAGTGTCATTCCATTTTTCGACCGCTTCCGCGCACCCGACAGATTCTGGATCATCGCGATTTTCGCCGCGACTATTCTCGCGGGCTATGGAATCGACGCAATTAAAAAATGGGTCGATTCATCCAAGCATGAACATTCCCCTTTCGCGTCCGGGACTTTCGCCGTCATATTCATGCTGCTGACCTTATCTATTGCTGGTGCGATGTACATGCCTTCACTGCAGGCTGTATGGAAAGGCATAATCACACCGCTTACGTCGGCATTTTTCAATCCATCGAATCTCGGTTTCGATCCGGAAATTCTGGACCGATGGAAAATTCATCTTGTTTCAGCATTCGCACATTTTCTGGGGGTCGTAACCTTATTCAACTACGCGCTTGCATTGTTCGGAAAGAAAGGACGTGGCAACGCGCTTGCGGTTACGCTCATTATTATTTCCATAGCCGACCTGTTCTTCCTGAGTTTCGCCGTACCCTCCCTAAAAACGACCGGACGTGGCTTTTTCCGCGATATGCCCAGATCAGCGGAAGTCCTCTATCGCGATGGCGCTGATTCACGCTTCTATGTGTACGGACGTGAATTTTTCGCCCAGAGAATATTCGGGCATGGCCCGGGCATTGATCCGTCCCTCTGGTACAACGGCGGTGGGTCCAACGATATCCAGGATTATTATGAATTCAGGGAAGAATTGTCGCCAAACATCCATATGCACTGGGGGCTTTCATCAGCGAACGGATTCGCAAGCCTCTTTCTGACAAGATACCAGGCGCTGGAGATTGCCGCCGACGCCCAGCTCCTGCGATTTATAAAAAATGTCGATACCTCACTGCTTGAACGGGACAATATTCCCGGCGCGGGTATGTCCGCCGATGAATGGGCTGACAGAAAACTTCTCATAGACCTGCTTGGTGCCGATTACCTGGTTTCGGCCGTTGAACTCGATACCGCCGGACGATTCCGTATCCTGGACGACGGTCCGATGAGGGTGTACCGGAACCGTGGTGCTCTTCCACGTGCATGGATCGCGACGCCATCCGAAATTCTCCCTGAAAATGATGCCTCTTTACAAAGCCTCTACACGGGCAATATCGATCCGACAGAAACTCTAATTATGGATCCGATGCCGTCGAATCAGCATAAGTTTTCCCCCGATGACGATGCCACCGGGACAGCGTCGATCAGGTTGCCGACCGGGGTAGAGGGAGCAACAAGCGCCAGAGGTGGGGCGATCTGGGATGAACAGGTGATGATCGAAGTATCGTCATCAGATCCTGCCTATCTCATCCTGGCAGATACGCAATATCCCGGATGGAAAGCGGAAATCGACGGCCAGCCGGCTGGTCCTGTTTACCGTGTATTTGGTTACTTCCGTGCGCTTGAAATTCCGGCAGGCAATCACCTGGTCCGATTTGAATACGATCCACAGTCGTTCAAATTCGGCGCGATGGTGTCTGTCCTCACACTGATAGCTTTTGTCCTCATACTGATATTCCAGGTGGCTTACTTCAGAAATCAGAAATCGTAGTGTGCTACAATTCCCTTCCGTTAAATTTTAACCAATGGGGGAAATGCGCTTGCAGCAAGGAGAATTGCCTTGAATTTCGACTATACCGACGCACAGAAACAGCTACGTGAAACCACCCGAGATTTCGCCGCCGAGCATATCCGCCCATTTTCCGCAGAATGGGACCGCACCGAAGAATTCCCCATGGACATCATCCCCAGAATGACGGAGATGGGATTCATGGGTCCGAAAATCCCCGAAAAATACGGCGGTATGGAACTGGACAATATTTCCTACGCCATCATCACCGAAGAGATCAACGCGGCGGATACGTCCATCAGGACACTTATGAGTGTCCATGCGGGGCTTGTGTCATCGACCATCGAAGAATGGGGCAATGACGAGCAAAAAGATTATTACCTTCCGAAACTTGCGACCGCCGAATTGATCGGATGTTATGGCCTCACAGAACCTAATGCCGGTAGCTGGGCTGTCAACCAGCAGACAAGGGTAGTTGAAGATGGCGATGACATAATCGTCAATGGAACAAAATACTGGATTTCAAATGGCGACCTCGCGAATATTGCCCTGGCTTTTGGTCAGAGTGATCCTGAGAAAAAACATCGTGGCATGGTCGGATTTCTGGTCGAATCAGGAACCCCGGGATTCAAGGTCGGCCAGAAACTTCCAAAAATGGGCGGACGTGCGAATCACGCTGTAGAACTGGTGTTCGAAGACTGCCGTATCCCGAAGAAAAATATCCTTGGCAATATTGGCGACGGGTTCAAAGTCGCGATGGCGGCACTCGACCACGGTCGATTCTCGGTAGCTGCGGGATGCGTAGGTATTATCCAGGAATGCCTTAGAATTTCAACGGAATACGCGAATGAACGCATAACTTTCGATGTCCCGATCGGGCATCACCAGCTCGTCCAGTCGAAAATAGCCAAAATGGCAGCCGACCTCGACGCTTCCCGGCTTCTCGTTTACCGCTGCGGCCATCTCAAGGATAAAAAAGTCCGCTCGACGCGGGAAACGAGTATCTGCAAGTGGTTCGCCACTGAAACTGCCACCGACGCCGCGTACGAATGCATGCAGATTCTAGGGGCAAACGGATATTCAACTGAATTTCCAGCCGAAAGAATTTACAGGGATGTGCGAGTTACCCCAATCTATGAAGGTACGAGCGAAATGCAGCAGCAGATTATCGCGGGATATGAACTTGGTTATAACAGGGATAAGGCGACTCCCGTACTCCGCCCGAAAGATCCGTGGGAAACTGTTTAGGCGGATTCCGAACCGATGTCCAGGTCGCCAAGAATTGTGTAAGAATGGATAGTGCTAAGGAGTGACTCGCGGGAAAGCGGTTTCTTGATGAATTCTTTCGCACCAGCCGCGAGGGCTCTCGCGATATCGTCATCCTCATGTTTCTCTGATAGAAAAATTACCGGGATATGTGCTGTGGCTTCATCTTCCTGGAGTAACCTTAATACTTCAAAGCCATCCATCTGGGGAAGCATCCAGTCAAGCAGGATCAGGTCGATCCGGGTTTCCTTCAGGATCCGCAGTCCCTCCACCGGCTTTTTCGCAGTGAATGTCTGGTAAATCTTCCCGAGAATATTCTTGGCAAGATTAAGCACAGTATAGTCGTCATCTATAATGAGAACTTTCATTTTTCCGCCTGTCTTTCTGTCTATATAAAGCATCTTGAATTAAGCCCTCCGCGTTATTAAACACACTGAAACTGTCTTAGCCGAATTTAACTTTCCAGCACGTATTTGAACATCACAGCCATTAAGGTATTATTTTCTGCAACCATGGCTGGAAGTACAAGTCAGGTATTTGTGAACAGGGATAATGATATGGCAAAAAGAATCACCTATGTCCAATCCGCCGAATATCACATGGGTTCCGGATTGTCACAGATCGATCCTGGAATTCTCGCACGAAATCTTCAGGAACATGAAATTCCTTCCGCTTTCATCCGCCGGAATCCCGAAATCGACCCAGCCAACCTCCAGAATGTCTCCGAGATCTTCCTTAAAAGGAACGTCCTGCCAATCGTGGAATTGCATCCGGGAGACGATCCGGGTCCGATGCGAAACCTGGGAGAAGTGGCCTGTTGCGGTGTAATGAACGTCCATTTCAGAAACAGTGAGCCATCGTTCGATCCCGGCCGTTTTATGGAAACTCTTAACGCAGCCGGACGGCACAGGCTTCCACTGGACATCCATATTGTGCCGGGAGATGGTACCGCCGATAATAAACTTCTCGACGCATTCCTCAAAAATTTCAATCTTCTGGCAGATAAGTACGGTCATATTCAGACCGTGTACCTTGCCGCTCTGCCTCCGCCAGAGAACCGCGAATCTCAGCTTAACTTTTTTAACGCTATGGTTAAAAACAGCCATGGGGCAACGCCATCTATAGTTCCATCCCTGTGGATGGGTGCAGAAGCGCTCAGAAATCTGGCGTCGGATCTCGGCATAATCCCCTTTTCCGTGGATCCAGGTGGGGAGATATTGGTGGAAAAAAATCCCGTAGGGTCCATAAAATATTTTGGAGATTCAGCTGGGCTTG
Organism: bacterium; assembly: GCA_036397475.1. Lineage (GTDB taxonomy): Bacteria > JAJVIF01 > JAJVIF01 > JAPKYR01 > JAPKYR01 > DASWIV01. The sequence goes on along the minus strand of DASWIV010000309.1, from coordinate 3,545 downwards.
AGATAGCTCCACGCCTTCCGCTAATCAGAAAATTCTACCGCAAGGGCTTCTATTCATTCGAAGTCGGCAAGGTTCTCGACAGCTGGGTGGACCGAACAGCGTATCGGGATTATTCAGAACGTCCCGTATGGCTCGAAGATTCGTGAACCTCACGATTGACGCGGTATCTAACCCCTTTGTACAATGCTGGCATTGAAACCGGACCTTGAATCGGTCCGACGACATTTATTCCATGAGTATTGACCTTCACAGCCATTCAACCGCAAGCGACGGCTCTTTCCCGCCGGCGGATGTAGCGATAGCGCATTCGGCTTCAGGGATCAAACTTGCCGCATTGACCGACCATGACACATTGGGTGGAGTCCCCGAATTTTCCAAAGCCTGTAAAGAAGAAAAAGTTATTGGGATCGGAGGCAGCGAATTTTCGACTGTCTTTGACGGCTACGAGGTCCACCTGCTTGGTTACAATCTCGATCTTGATAATCCTGTCTGCTCGGATTTTTTCATTAAACACCATGAATACCTGAGATTGCGGCTTGAAGAGACTCTAAAAAAACTGGATCAACTCGGATATCCCGCTGACATCGACGAAGTCTACAGGGAAAGCATGGGAAATCCCCCAATGCCTCCGCACATACTCAAGGTATTGTTCAGCCATGGAAAAATTAATGATATAAAACACGCTGTAGATTTTTTCTGGGAATACCTCTCGAACAAGGGAAAAGCGTTTGTCCCTCACGAGACTACCCTCGAAGCCCCGGTAAAAATGATGAAGGAGACAGGAGCGGTGTCCATAATCGCCCACCCGCTCCGCCTGAACGAGCCTGTTAAAAATACGAATGAAATTCTGGATGCCGGAGCCGACGGATTCGAGCTTTACTATCCGGGCCAGGACGGCGACCTGTTCGACGAGCTTAAATCGGTCGCAGACTCGCGCGGATGCCTTGTAAGTGGAGGAAGCGATTATCACGGCGCATTCGCGAATGTCATGACCGGCGAAGTGAAAATTCTGCCGGAATACATCTCCGATTTTCTGGACGCTATCCACGTGGATTACGGTTCCCTGACAAATACGGTAATGGAGGATGGATCATGAAGGTGGTGTTCACGGGCACAGACACGATCGGGGCGAGGGCTCTGAAGGCTCTCGTAGAATGCCCGCGACATGAGGTCGTGTTCGTGATCACTCAACCGGACCGTCCAAGGGGCCGTGGACGTAAACTGGTCGAAGGCGAAGTTAAGATCCTTGCAAATGAAAATTTAATTCCCGTTCTTCAGCCTGAAACCATAAAATCACCCGAAATCATCGCGGCGTTCGATCAATATATGCCTGATATTATGACGGTTATCAGCTACGGCGAGTACATCCCGAAATCTGTCTACAACAAGCCTCCGAAACGTTCAATAAATTTACATCCATCGCTGCTTCCACGCTGGCGTGGAGCGTCGCCGATTTACTTCGCTTTACTCGAAGGTGATAAGGAAACCGGCGTTACAATCCAGTATGTGGCCAAGAAAATGGACGCCGGCGACATCCTCAACCAGGTCATTGTTCCTGTTTCCGACGATGATAATGTCGAATCACTAAGCGGGAAACTTTATCAACCCGGTGCTGATTTATTGATAAAAACGCTCGACGAAATCGAGGCAGGGACACAGCATCCTGTTGCGCAGGATGAATCCGAATCCCTTGTAACGTACGCTCCCAAGCTTACGCCGGAGAATCAATGGATCGACTGGTCCGGGCCCGCTGTCCGGGTAAGGAACCGAATTCGGGCATTTTCGCCGAAGCCGGGAGCCCGTACAAATTTCCGAGATAAGGATTTCCTGATACATTCCGCTGAAATAATGCCTGGTTTAGCGGATTCACACGACGCAGGATGTATAATCGCCATTGAAAAAGACGGACCTGCTGTAATTTGCGGTGAAAATTCATTGCTCATTACATCCCTGCAGCCGTCGGGAAAAAACGTGATCAAAGGGAAGGATTTCATCAACGGCTACCGTCCTGAGATCGGTGAAATGTTCACCGGGAAGGATGCCGGGACAGATTCCGAATGAGCGACAAGAAAGACAAATTTACGCCTCCACCGGGGTCCATTGGTAGCCGCCGCTCATCTCGCCGGAATAAAACACCGGCGCGTGGTAAAAATCCGGATAAAAAATCCTTCCGGTATGTCGCCAGTAAGGTCGATAAAAGCCTGGGTCCAACTCGCAAGGAAAAAGTCCGGGAATCCCAGGCGGTGCAGCTGGTAATGTGGCTCAGCGTCATCATCTGCCTGCTGATGTCTGCGCTCCTTTTGACATACCAGTCGTGGGCTTTTTTCGCTGGCGACAAGAACGAGGTTCAGGTCCCGAATGTCGTCGGTATCAAATACGAGGATGCGGCACTTTCCATCGAAAACGCCGGGCTTATTCTAAGTATCAGGTCCGAAGAATATTCAGACGATTTAGTGAAGAACCGTGTGATTGCCCAGATTCCCGCGCCGGGCAGTCGCGTAAAACTCAATCGCGAAGTTCTCCTTGATATTTCTCTTGGTTCACGCACCCTGACAACTCCAAATGTCATAGGATTTGAAAGGGCTGACGCGATCGCCGCACTAGACGCGATGGGTGTCAATCATCGCGTCACGCCACAGTATTCGGATATGGTGTCCCTCGGAACTGTTGTGAACCAGGCGCCGCCTGCCGGGACTCCGATCGCTGTCGGTGAAGTAGTGGAAATAATCACTTCGGCAGGCCCTTTAAACAGATCGATTCCGATGCCCGATATAGAAGGGCTTCCGTACCAGGACGCGATCGCGATAATCGAAGAAGCCAGGCTTGTACTCAGGAGAATTTCACGGACATACCAGCCCGGGACCACCGAGATTACTGTCTCCAGCCAGTTCCCGCTATCCGGAGCGCAGGTCAGGCAGGGAAGCGAAGTACTTCTGACATTGCAGTGCCCGACTAATCTCGAGTCGCTTGGACAGCGGGAAGCTTCTTTAAAAGTGATTGTCCCCGAAAAAGTCGGGACAGTTGAGGTCAGGATAATTGTCCAGGACCGCTACGAAACAAAGCAGGTTTACCAGGCACAGACAACAGGTCCCACGACTGTATCCCAGTTGATCACAAGCTGGGGACGCACTACGGTAAAGGTATTTTTCGATAATAGAATCGTACGCGAAGAAACCTATTAATCCTGGCTGTCCGAATTTGTCACGCTAATTTTTATATAATGGAAATACGGAAAATTTGAACGGGAGATAAAATGACACTCATCGCGCCATCAATTCTAGCCGCTGATCCGTCCAACCTCGGAGGTGTCGTCGTTGCCGCCGACAGGGCAGGCGCCGACTGGATACACCTCGATATCATGGACGGCCATTTCGTGCCTAATCTCACCTACGGTCCGCCGGTTGTGAAATCCCTGAGAAAATACAGCAGTCTTCCTTTCGACGCCCATCTGATGGTAACCAACCCGGATGAGTTGATTCCCGAATTTCTTGAAGTTCCGGTACAGTATATTTCGGTTCACCAGGAAGCATGCCCGCACCTGCATC
>DASWIV010000308.1:0-3932 GCA_036397475.1 bacterium | reverse complement strand
GTTCCCGAACGCGCAGATATCCTTCTTTTCCGACTTCTCCCAGTTCTTGAGGAAATGTATCCACGCCTTGTACGCCCGCTCTCCCGTCGAGTAATTCGGGAAGTCCGAATGCTTTGACATATTTTTCAACGCCTGGTGTATCGCGAATTTATCCGACCATTTGAATTCCAGGGTATCCGATTCTGCAGGAAACGAGAGCGCGAATGTTCCACCGGGATAGTCGATCTCATCCCACGGGATCGGCGGCTCTTCCTCTCCCATATTTCCCTTGAATGACTTAACGATAAATTTCCCGTTGTCTATTCCCGTCACAACTCCAAACTCCGGAAGGTAGGTCCCCCAGAGAACGCATGGACGCCCTTCCCGGATTTCCCGCTCACAGAATTCGAACACCTGCTTCGCGTGAACCTTCGCAATCTCGGACCCTTTTTCCTTATTATAAAAATTCGCACCCATTATCAAAGATGTGGTCCGTCCAAGTGAATTCAATCCGGTCAGTAAATTTCCCCACTTGAACGCGGTCGGTCCGGATGGGTACAATTCCTTCTCCACATTAAATACAAACGCGTAGCCGCTCATCCCCGCGACATCCACCACGTCCACTTCTGTTCCAAGTGCGGTCAGGCAGGCTTCTATTGAACTGACCATCGTCAGCCACCCAGGTTTATATGTGACGTCCATAGGCACCTTTACAGCGTCGGTTGCAGTTTGTGTCATTCTATCTTCTCCGCTCCTGTTGATGGAAAAATGAGATTATCAGACGCTTTCTGCATAGTCAATCATTTCAGTTAATCGGAAAATTCCGGATATAAAAAAAGCCCCCGGAATTTCCAGGGGCTGAATTGATCTCAGATTAAAACTAGCTGATAGCGAATGGCAGTATCCGGATGTTATCGACAATCGCTCCACGGAAACCATTATAAAGGGAGTCAATGGTGTCGAAGTCGAATCTCAGGTATACGGTCGACTCGCCGGCGTAATTGGAAAGGTCGTAAACGCCTGGTGACCACACCGCTGCCTGGTTGAATCCGGAACTTGTGTACGGGATCGGCGCGTTCTGGCCTGGGTCGTCAGGAATCGGCTCCGACAACGGATTAAGCCTGTCAAGCAGATCCCATGCCGTTCCATCCTTGGAAATCAGTACATCAATAGCGTCATACTGAATCGACGGATCTACTGACTCGATTTCCCAGTAAACCTGGAATGTCATGGTCAGGTCTGTCTGGGCTGAGAGGTCGATCGGACCGGTCCTTGCTGTACCGGCGTTGTTGCTGTTCGAGCTCCAACCTCCGGGGCTTGTGGATCCGCTCCACTCATCGATAAAAGTTCCCGAATGAGGCTGGCCACCCGTATTATCCAGTTCTTCGCCGTACCACATGTACCTGTGGCCCTCAAATGCGTCGGGGATCCATCCATCAGACGTATCGTCCGGTGGCAGTGAACAGATTCCCGCCGGATAGAAATTATCCTGTGACGGATTCGTACCCGGATCCTGAACATGCCACAATATATCGCCGGCTGTTGTCTGATCGTGGTAAGTTGTCATCCCGAACGTAATGTCTGGCATAGTCTCTGACTGCACTCTTGTGAATGTCCAGTCCTGCTGGGTACCGACATTACTCGGACCCGCTTCAAAATTCTCAAACCAGACATCCTCAGCGTTGAGTGGCGTCAACAGGAAATCGACCTGCGCTGTCGCTTTATTTATCGCGCTCGGAACATCGGTCTGCGAATCCGGCAGATAGTTCGAGTGAAACGCGTTTACTGTCCAGTTGGTCTGCTGGAATGTTGGCACCGCGTAGAAGCAGTAATGGCCTCTCGAATCGGTGATCCTTGACTGGATAATCCCTCCGGTCTGAGCACCGCCATCGAGTGTGGCCTGCGCACCAAGTATCGGGTCGCCTGTCTGGCCATCCAGAATTACACCCGAAATTGTCGCTAACGCTTCATCCGGGTCATCCAGCCATTTCGGGGCGAGTCCGAAGCACACCAGGACCGTAGTGTCAGCGGGGACAATAACGTCCGCGATCGTGTCCTGGAGGAAATAGAGATTATTCAATGCTTCAACACTGTATGTTCCAGCGAGGACGGTCTGGTAATAGGCTCCATCTGTAACCGTGACAGGTGGAGGATCCGGTCCGCCTCCCTGGTTCTTTATGTTCACCGTTCCAGCGAGATTGAGCTTCGTCAGCGCGTTGAATACATCGCCGGCTATTGCGCTCGCTCCACCCGGATCGGCGTAAATTGTCGCGTATTCATTTAATGGGAACGGCTCGACAAGCTGATCGGAATAATAGGCTTCGATCAGAATATCAACCAGACCGGCTCCGCCACCGACAGTATTCGTTACTGTTGCGGTGAATTCCCGTCCGTGGTCGCCTACAAGCGATCCCGCACTCATCTGTACATCGCCTGTGGTGAATATTCCATCAGTCCTCAGCCAGACTTCGCCCCAGTCGTCAAACCAGTGCCATACGACACAGGAAACATCGACAGAGCCACCTCCGCCCGGAGGAAATTCACCGTCGACGTTTACATCCGTGATCGTGTAGGGTTCCGCGCAGTTTCCGGGGAAGCTTACATCGATAATAAACGGGATATTTGCGATTGGAGTATGGCTCGCTGAAATCCAGAGTTTGAAATCGGTCACATCGTTCTGCGCGGGAAGATACAGTCTTTTTGGCTGGTCAATTGCGAGTGCCCGGAACGGATTTGGCTCTCCGGTCATTGAGAAGAGCTTAGTCCAGTCGTCCGGATCCATCATCATGTACTCATCGGTACCGTCGAGATCTATGATGAACCTTACATCCGCCCCGACCTTCTGCGTTGGATTTTTGGTGATAAGCTGAATATCGAATATCCGTGTGTTGATATCGAAATTTACCACCTTCGCGGTTATGCATTGTGGACAGATATCCTTGACCCATGTGACATTGAAGTGCGTATCTACCGTCTTATCCTGCACTATGTCAATGGTCATGTTCTCCTCATCCAGAACCATGTTGTAATAACCCCATGATTCATGATGCTGCGAATCCATGCCCGGACTATTGTCCGTCTGAATATTATTCGGAATAATTGCTACGTCGTCGTTTGGTAACGTTGGCACGTCGACGTTGTTACCTGAACACCCGAATACGAACATGACTAGCGTGAGGGTCAATATCGCCGACCAGGTGTTGGCTGAAGGAGTTCTCATTTTTTCCTCCTCACTGACAGCAAGTGTCCGCTGCCAGGAAACGCTGGAATTAAAATTTTTTTTAATCTGTAATATAATAAAAGGACACAGCCTTAAAACTGTTCGCCTGTATATCCTGGTCAGGGGTTACCTGCTGGACTCAACCTGAATACTGCTAATTATCCATTCCCTCCCTTAATAAAGATTCTAAGGTACGAATGCCTGAAAATCAAGGTGTTGTTATCAACTTATTAAAAATTGTTGCGTTATATTATTACTTAAACTCATGCAAACACGTTAAAACCCTGTACGTCACCACGGCGACTGCATTCGACAAATTCAGGCTCCTCCGCCCGTCGATCATCGGGATGGTTAATACATTATTGGAGTGCTCTTTCAGCAGTTCATCCGGCAGGCCCTTTCCCTCCGAGCCGAAGACCAGTACATCCCCTGTCTGGTATCTAATCTCATGGTAGTGTATTTCACCCTTTGTGGAGAAAAACCACATGTTCCGCCCGTTCATATCCGCTACGAATTCATCCCATGTCCTGTGTACGTGTGATTCCACATGCTCCCAGTAATCCAGCCCCGCGCGCTTTGCCTCGCGATCATCCACACGGAATCCAAGCCTGCCCACCAGGTGTAGCGGTACACCGGTACATGCGCATGTCCTCGCTATACTTCCGACATTCAGCGGTATCTCCGGCTCATATAGAGCAACCGCGATGGATTTCCCGGTTTGTTCCGATAGCTT
>DASWIV010000307.1:0-6130 GCA_036397475.1 bacterium | reverse complement strand
GAGTCAGCTGCTCTACCAACTGAGCTAACGGCCCGGAGCCATTATAAATTAACAATCCATTATCATCAAGAGGTTCTCCACGTGTGAAACGTGGGATTCAAAAGTCTTTATTTGCAGAAGGGCGATTACTTCCGCAATTCTGACAGATTCTGCTGTGCAAGGGATTTTATCTGCGACTCCCCGCCGGGTGAGTACTCAAGGCATTTTTTAAACGCTTCGATCGCTTTGTCCTTTTTATCGAGATTTTTGTCAATTATGCCAAGCGCATACCATGCGTCGGGGCTCATCGGAGAGCGCTTGAGGACTTCGACAATTGTGCTCCGCGCCTCATCCGTTTTTTGTGCGATGTACAGGAAGTCAGCCTTGATAAGGGGTATGGACAGTTCGTCGGGTTTTAATTCGATCGCGCGTTCGATGGTTTCGATCGCTTTATCTATATCCTTGTTGGCAGCGTGAGCCTTGGCGAGATTCATCCACGACCACGGGTTTTTATCGTCCGCTTTAACCACCAATTCGAAACACCTGAGTGCCTCCGGATGCTTCCCCAGGTAATTCAGGCAGATTCCCTTATTGACCAGTGACTCAATATGATCGGGGGCAAGAGAGAGAATTTTATCGTAGCAATCGTGCGCCTCTTCAAATTTCCCTGCTTTCATGCATGAAAGTGCCTTGGCGAAAATGATGGACGTATTGTCAGGATCCAGTTCCAGCGCGCGGTCATACAAAGCGATCGCTGCCTCGTTCTGATTCTGTGACGAGTGAAGTAACGCCTTGGATAAAATTCCACGCATCGACTTCGGGTCAATTTCGAGAAGTTTTTCAAGGCACCCGATCGCTTCTTTCATGCGTCCCGACATCGCGAGTATCTGCGCCTTGTTACCCCATGCGTCGGGTAGATTGGAATTTATGGCAAGTGCATGTTCGATACTGACTAGAGCGTCATCGAGTTTTCCAATTTTTCCGAATGCTGCAGCCCTGTTCGACCAGACCTGGGGATCTTTTCCGCCTATCCCGACAGCCTGGTCGAAAGCCTCGACAGCCTTATCCGCAAATCCGAGTCCGAGTAGAGCGGTGCCCTTGTTAGACCAGGCTCCCTCGTTATGGGGAGAGATTTCAATCGCCTTTTCACACAGGCTGAGGGCATCTTCGAAATCCTGGTTCCTGATTGATTCTATCGCCTTGCGGACCAGATCGTTGGCTTTTGAGTTTGAATCATTCATCGTGAAGGGGAGCATATCATCGCGCGTGAGAAAAGAAAAATCCGCCGGTGATGCAGGCGGATTTGGATTGAGAGCAAATTTGATATTTTTTGAATGGCTATAAATCCAGCCTCATGTCGAGTGCCGAAAATACCGCAAAGTAATAAATTATCGCCGTGACAGGGAGTGCGATGTCGAGCGGTCCATTAAAGCCGTTTACGGATATCCCCGTGAGAGCGATTCTAGCAATGCACCAGAGGACTATCAGGGTCCCAATCACCAGTGCCGCGTGGCGCCCACTGTCGGTGTGCCGGGTGTGTATTGCTTCGACTGCCGGAGAAAAAAACCACGGAATCAGGCGAATCATCGGGACCGAAAGAATGAAAACAACAATTCCCGCTATCAGGAAAAGCGGACGGAGCCTGTCGATAGAAAGTCCGGCGAATTTGAATTCCGCGTAATCGATGATCATGTCCACCGCATATGTAATTACCGCGGCTCCAAGGAGCCACAGCAGGCCTCCGGCGATAATAACCAGCCATCCTAACAGGGAAGCGTATGGGGACAATTTCGTGTAGTTGTACCCGCCCCAGAATGGCGAGTTCAGCTCGAGAGTGGAATCTGGTGATGTTTCAATTTTTGGTGTCATAGCCCTGTACCCCATGTATAAGGATTTTACAGGAGTGCCTTTAGTCCCATTAAGTTAGATGCGGCCTGACTAATTTTACTATGTCAAACGGAAAACCGGAAAAAATAATCCTGTAGCAGCAATGTGAAAATGTCCCCTTTGGGCAAAGTAGAAATGTCCCCTTTACAATTCGGGGATGAAGAAGGAGACACTAACATTGACTGCTAATGAGCGGGATCGGCTTCGGCTGATCCACGAAGTGGAGAAGAGGCACATGACGGGGGTGGAGGCTGCGCGACTGCTCCAGAAAGCGGAGAAGGTAGGGGATATACCAGGCGATAAGGCAGGAGCGAAAAGGATTCTGAACGATGCTATTCATGAGACTTTAACCGAGGTTAATGACGCCGACTTCGTGATCAGGTACACGATCGATGATGGTCCGGGACCTCTGGCAAGCGACCAGGTAGAGTATTTCTATGGTTATATCAAGTTGTATCCAGTCACGTCCGATAATTCGACATTTTTCTCATGGGGAGGGAAGTTCGAATCAAAGGATAATAATGCCATAATGGAAATGTGCGATCCAATTTACGACGCGCTGGTATCAGATATGGCAGCTCATTTTTCATAAACTGCGTTTTGCCGGCTTGAAGACATTGATGCTGTCTATCGGCATCAGTTTTTTATCCAAATATCCAAATTTCTATCCTTCTTGCGCAATAAAACGAGATGATGTAATATAAGCACCGGGTATTCCCGTGGAGGCTTCCCATGCGAGGATTAGTCACATCCGTATGCGCCACTTTGGCGGTGCTGATAGTTCTGTCGATTGGCTGTTCCGGTTCATCCAACCCGGTTAATCCAGGCTTCGGACAGGATCTGGCAGAGTTCAGAAAATCAGGCTCCCGGCAGGCACATGAAGCGCTATGGGGCATTTATGATATTTACATTGACCCGGATTCTGAATCAGCGGAAGTTGTCCCGATACGCGGGATGATGTTCGAGGCGAATGTCACGAGATTCCTTCAGCCTCCATTGGCACCGACCAGCCTGTTGTATGTCAACATCAAGCCAGGTACGGATTTTCCGTCGGGCAAAGTTGTCGCGGATATTGGCATTCAACATCCTTTCCCAGGCTCCAATTTCCGCGGGTTCGATGTAATGGGAATTTTCATGGCGGAGTCGGGCAATTACATAAGCCAGATAGACCCGACAATTCACTGGCCGCATTATTTATTCAACGCGAGATTAACGAACGCCGATGGTTATACCCGGTGGTGGAACCAGCAGGAATTTACAACATACGATACGATTTTTGGATACTCGGAAGGCTCAAAGGCTCCCAAAGGATTTGAATCGACTTCCAATCTGAATCCGTTCAAGTATTTTGCGAATGGGCTCGAGCCTGACGACCCTTGGGATGTCGAGCATTTAACGCTTACGGACCGGGGAAGTTTCGATACAGTAATTCCGGGATATCTCGAGCGGGAATATGTCATGCAGTTTCCCATGGAAAGCGGATTCCCGTCGTTCAATTTCAAATACGCGATCTCATCCAGCTATTACGAGCCGGATCCTGATGCAATTCCTCCCGCTCAGACGTCCGATTTTCCACTGACAGCAAACCGGGCGGAAGCGGTCCAGATTTCAATAGCGAATTCGGGAAGCTGGGCATTTTTCGAAAGTGAATCGTCATACGGCGGAGACCTGATCTTCGATCTGCATATAACCGACTGGCAGGGCATGGGGCAATTCTCAGGAGCATTGAGTGAGATCAGTGGAGTTGTCGCGGAGTCGCCGACATTGTTCGATGGTATGGTTGATCTGACAGCGTCTGGTAACTGGATCTGGGAGCCGTTCAATCCGATTGTCACACTCTCGAATTGCACGATCCCGAATGTCCATCCCATCGATGTTCTGAACCAGGAACTTCTGATTGCGGTGATCAGCGCGGATCCCAAGAATTATTCGGTACAGATTCCGGGAGTGACAGGATTTGATTTTCCTGCTAACGCACAACTCGCGGCGTACCAGGTGTGGGAAGCTCCGATCCTGGGCGAAGGTCCGAATGAAAATCTACCGCCAGTTGCGGATGCATCGATGACTGATCCACAGTCCGGATTCGCGCCACTGGATGTATTTCTCGATCCATCAGGATCTTACGATGTCGACGGATTCATTACGCAATACCAATGGGATATTGGGAACGATGGCTTTTATGAATATACTACAGTTACTCCCGAGATTATTATGCATCCGTTCGATACACCTGGCACCTATCAGGTGCAGCTCCTTGTCACGGATGACGATTCCGCGGAAGACATGCTGGATGAGCCGCTGTTGATTCACGTCAATGTCGAGGGAATAGATTGCGAAAGAGGTCCGAATCTGATTGTCAGCGGCGATGGAAATATTTTCACAGATGGATACCTCGATGAAGAGGATGAAGATAACAGGCAATTTTTCAGGAATGTTATCAATTTCGATCTGGGAGGCCCGAATTCGTTTAATACCGTCGTGAAGTTTTATACGGGCCATGGCGGTAATCATAATAACTCTTCCATCACCGGTAACCTGCAGGACATTGTGATTGAAGAGGGATACACCATGATCGATACGAATGAGGAACCGATAGATACATCCGGTGCGAGGATTATTGTAGTGTGCCTTCCCGGAAAAGAGGGGACGGGAAGCCCGTTCGCAAAGGAAGAATTTGACGATCTGAAGCTTTTCATGCAGGAGGGAGGACGTCTTGTTCTTACGCAGGAGTATACGGACTCTCCTGCAGTACAGCAGTTCGGTAACGATTTTCTTGACGGGATCGGATCCAGTTTTACAAGGCTTCCAACATCAACCTCAAATCAGCTACATACCGTTCCAAACGAGTGTTTCGCAATTACCGATGGCGTAAATATGGTGTATGTACCCGCGTACACGAGTTTCGGGCTGGGATTTAATACAATGAGTTTCATCGACGAGGAACCTGTGGGGTATCATGTCGTTTGCGGTGAGTGGTTGTATTAGGAGAAATTCGCCCAGATGCTCGACTGGAATCGAGTCTGTGAGCGCCACCAGTCACCCATCCCTGACAGGCAGGCAAGGCCGGATAGCTGCTAACCTTCACTGACGTTGAGGGCTAGCAGCTACCGGAATGGTGTGCACCTTGGGAATTCGAGATCTCAGCCAATTAAAAATGCGTGATAGGAATCCCGCGCTCCGGCGTTCAGGATGAGCGAAACAGCAATTAAAAATGCGTGATAGGAATCCCGCGCTCCGGCGTTCAGGATGAGCGAAACTGCAACTACAAATTAATGATCATGTCTGTGGTGGAGGTCAGGTTCATGGGCGTGGGCATGCTCATGTGGAAGGTGGACGTGGGGATGTATATGCCTGGTTCCAGGAGGCAGGGACGGATGCTCATGAAGATGATGGTCATCTTCATGTGAGTGCAAGTGTATATGCTCCAACCATTCATGTTCATGATGATGCTCATGTTTTTCAGTCAGCATCAGCCATAGCCCGCCGATCATTATTAAAGATGCCACAACCTGGGGAAGTGTAACAGCCTCACCAAGTATTAACCATGCGATACCCACTCCAATGAATGGCGAAGTCGCGAAAAGCATCTGTGATCTGACTGCACCCAGTTTTTGAGCGCCCATTATGTAAAGCACAATGGAGACACCATATGAAAACGCTCCAATCAACATGGAGAACATAATTGTTCCGCCAGTGATTTGGCCGCCCTCGATAGATAATCCAATAATCAGATTTACCGAACCGGCTACAATTCCTTTAATCAGGGTTGTCTGCTGTGGAGTGAATCCATCGATGATCGAGGTTAGATTGTTATCGGCGCCCCAGCACAGGCACGCGAGCGCAACAAACGCAATCGACCGCAGATTTCCAAAATTGGAAGGTGCAACGAGAATTATTCCCGCAACTACGACAAGGAGGATAGCAAACATTGTTCGCTTGTGAATGTGCTCCCTGAAGAACAGCCAGGCAAGTATGGCAGTGCCTACGCTTTCAAGATTCAGCCATAGAGATACAGTCGCCGCGGATGCGAGTTTTAATCCGAGAAGCAGAAAAATGGGACCCAGTCCTCCACCGAAAACAACCGCTCCAAGCATGCGCAGCAGGTTCTTCGATCGCAGGGCAATTTCCCTGTTTCCACCATTAAATGAAAATGGCAGGACAGCTATCGCTGAGCCAAGATAAAGTAAACCTGCGAGGGTCACAGGACCAACACCAGAGAGCACATATTTTGATGCCGGGGTTGAAGCACCAAATAAAGCCGCCG
>DASWIV010000306.1:0-2788 GCA_036397475.1 bacterium | reverse complement strand
TTTTGCCTGTGGAAGATGACTGGATAAGAAAAAAGGAACTGGAAATTTCCGGATTCGATGAATTCACGCCGGGTGCAATACTGGAGCAATGGGGGAAGTCTAAGGACGGCATCCGGATTTTTCACGCACCGACAATCACCTCCCTCATATCCGCGAATATGCTTCAGAGGGCGTGCGAGAAGATTTTGAAAATCAAATCGGAGGTAATTCCATTTCCATTTAATGCAAATGAAAAGGCGAAGTATCCGGTCGATGACAGGCCGGCATGTGTGATAGGACTTAATTTGCGGCAAGCAGGATTATTTCCCGAAAGCACGCTGGTCAGCCAGGTCTTGTACATATATCCCGGATCGGTAGCTTTTTCACCTGTTGAGGTGCAGGGGCAGCAGGAAAATTTCGCAATAGCCTTAACCACACATCGTGTAATTTCAGAATTGACCGGTTTCCGTCCGGGAGGAGCCAAAGGCGAGCAGATCATTTTTTTCGATCTTGAGACCACAGGAACGGATATTTTCAATTCGGAAATTGTGGAAATAGCTGCGGTTGCGGTACATCTCCGCGACGGGGATATCAGGGAATCAGGAGAATTCCATTCGCTTGTAAAACCGATGAATCCCATTCCGGCAGGAGCGTCGAATGTCCATGGAATAAAAGACGACGATGTAAAGGACGCGCCGTCGATCAAGGAAATTCTCCCTAAATTCATTGAATTCATTGGCGACCATCCCTTATCGGGACATAATATTGAAAAATTCGATCTTCCGATCCTCCGCCGTTGGTGCGGAATTCATCTCAAGGACACAATTCCCAACCTGTTCATCGATACTTATCCGATGTCGACCCGGCTTTTCCCGGGTGAACCTCACCGGCTTGAGGTTCTCGCTGAAAAACTTGCTGTGAAGCATGGACAGGCGCACCGGGCGCTCGACGATGTCAGGATGAATATCGGCATATTCAAAAAAATGCTGGTAATTGATGAATCGAGGCGAGCGAGATCATTTTCATCAGAGGTGGCGCTTGAGCTTGGAGTGGCAATGTTTCTCGATGATGATTATTCAGGTGAAAGTGAACACCTGAAAAATGCCGCCGGCAGGTATATTTCGTCGGTTGGATCGGAGGTCGCGGAAATCCCGTTTGTGAAATCGCTCAGGGAGAGCCTGACGAAGCAGGCGTGGACAAGGCTGGTGAATATCGTGACAGACTTATCAAGGCATGTGGTTGAGGAGGAAGAATTAAACGTACGGATCAGGTCAAGGGTTGAATTTATGCGCGATGAGGCATTGAAACTGGAAGATGAAAATTCTGATGTTTCGATTACGGAATTGCTTGCGCATATTTCGCTGCTGACTGAGAGCGATTTTGAGTCGGATGAGGACGCGGTCAGGATGATGACCCTCCATGCGGCTAAGGGTCTCGAATTTGACCGTGTTCTTATAATCGGAATGGAGCACGGGACCCTTCCTCACAGGCTGGCGCTTAATAAAACGGTCGAGGAGATCGAGGAGGAAAGGCGGTTATTATATGTAGGACTTACTCGAGCAAGGGATAAAGTGGGCTTATCATATGTAAGGCACCGGAATGGCATGTGGCGGGGACCGTCGATGTTTATCAGGGAAATTCCGCGCAATGCGGTAAAAAAACTTAAATCTCGAAGAAAAATCTCCGAAAATTAAATTTGTGATTAACTTCACTTTTATTAAATTTTGCGGGAATTTATATCTTTAGTTTGATATAATCACGAAACTTATTATTATTTTTCACAATACAGCTTGTGAACTTGTGAAATCTCGATTAGCACCTGTTTATCGGCACTGCAAGTTCTGCTTGTGAAATCAGGAATTTATGAGCGACAAGGATTCCCAGACAAGGGGGCACCATTTCGAAATTTCCGACAGAACACTGACGGAAGTTGTTGACCTCGCCCGATTAGACCCCGATAGTCCAAAGGTAGCCGAGCAGAAAACACATCTCGGGAAAATCCTCAAGCATTTCGCTGTATTGAGCGAGGTTGTGGTGGATGAGGTTGATCCTGCCGTAATGATAAATCCGACCCCTCTACCGCTTAGAATGGATGAAGCCGGGGTCTGCCTGACAAAGGATGAAGCCCTGCGCAATTCAAAATTGACCGCAGGAGATTTTTTCCGGTCGCCGTCGATCCTTTCGGGGGACGATCAAGGGCATTAACGATTTACCGGAATTGCACTTAATATGGCTGTAAGAGAAGTCAAAACTCTCGAATCTCTGAAACAGGAATTCGAGTCGGGGAAATTAAACGCTTCGGAGCATGCCATGGATATGGCACGTACCATCGAAGCTTGTGAAACGAGTCTGAAAGCGCTCGTTCATGTGACGACCGATTCGTCTCCCAATAGCTGGAAATTTAACTCGGAACAACCTTACAGCGGCATATCATATGTCCAGAAAAACAATATCTGTACCAGGGATGTAAATACCGACTGTTGCAGCAGAATACTGCAAGGATTCATCCCTCCGTATTCCGCTACTGCGGATCAGAGGCTGCAAGACGCCGGATTCCGGCTGGCAGGGAAATCCAACATGGATGAATTCGGCATGGGATCCTCTACTGAATACTCATGCTACGGTCCGACACTGAATCCGTATGATACATCCCGCGTTTCCGGGGGATCCTCGGGCGGCAGTGCCGCAGCAGTGGCGGCAGGATACGCTCCCCTGGCACTAGGAAGCGATACCGGCGGGAGTGTCCGGCAGCCTGCCGCGTTCTGCGGCCTGGTAGGATTGAGGCCGACATACGGACGCGTTTCCAGAT
>DASWIV010000305.1:0-2857 GCA_036397475.1 bacterium | reverse complement strand
TCTGCGTTACGCATTAATCCAGAATATATACCAGGACCGTACGCCGTCCCCACGATATGGCTTCCGAATGGGTGTCGAAACAGACATCGATCCTGTTCCCCTTGATCGCGCCGCCTGTATCGCAGGCGAGTGCATAGCCATATCCTTCGATCCATAGCTGCGTCCCTAGAGGTATCACCGACGGATCGACCGCGCAGACCCCATGTCCTGCGGGATGCCCGGTCGCAGTGAAGCCGTCCGCGAACGGATAACAGGACGCTGGCGACGGGTCATAGCCGGTCGCGACCATCTGGATCACATTCCTGCTGACAAGGTCGCCCCGGCTCGCTAGTGGAGGCATCGAGTGAGTACCTATCCTCGCTACCCTTGGCGTCGGCTCGAGAAGTACTCTCGAACCTATTGGAAACCTGGTAGATTCCACGCCGTTGCGGTAATAGATACGCGTGACATCCTGTTCGATTCCCGGGGTGCCCGGATCTTCCTCGATCATTGTGCCACGTCGGAGGTCCGGATCAGGTTCTACCACAAGTGGCGGAGCTATCTCATTTTCCGATGTGATATCCACCACGTCAACGTAGGTGACTTCCACAGTCATGCCGTCCTCAAGCGCTGCATCGGGATCCGGAGTGACCCGGTCGAACGGCCCAAGCATGATGCCGCTCTCTTCCAGGAATTCACAGATCGAGCCAGCGGAGCTCGTAAAGGTGTCCGGACGAGAGGTTCCATTGATAAGCTCAATTTCCACAGCGCCCCTATAAGAAACCGTTAACCCCGTGGTTAGCGGGGTTTCAGGAGGGGGAGCGACCATATCGTTGGCTTTGGGCGTTATTCCTCGTGATTTGAGGAGCCTGCCTACCGTGTCAGCCTTTGTGTAAAGGGTGTCGGACTGGCCATCGACGATCAGCATGACTTCCTTTTCAGGGCTGAGGATAGAAGGTCCGCCGAAAAATACGAATCCAGCGCCTGAAATTGCGATGATAAGGCAAACCGCTGCAATTACCGCTTCAATATTGGCTGAATTAAATAATTTTGTCTCAAATTTACTGAACATATGTAACTTAATGAATATTAAACTTGCTACTAAAACCAAAAAGGTGCCGTAGCACAGCGGCGAACGTTAGCAAAGCAGGCAAGTTTTGTCAAGGATTTCACTATCTAGCGGGGCAATATTATCAGCTCAGCGATGACCGCCCGATGGTCGGAATCCGCATCAGGAGTGACCCACGAGGACATCGGCTCGAAAAATTCGTTGTGCCAGATGAAATCAATTCTCATTAAGGGTGACGTCTCAAGTCCCAGACCAAAAAGTCAGTTTCCTGCTCTGTCATGGGACTAAAACCAGTTCCGCGATCACTGGCAGATGGTCGGAATGAACGAATGGTCCTCTTCTTACGGATACTGGTGTAAAATCATCGGAGTAGAAGATCATATCGCCTCGCATTAGAGGAATCATGCACCATGTTGGCAGATAGGGGTGTGTGATGGGTATCCTTACAGGCCAGGTGTTTCCGAAACCTATACCAATCTCCCTCTGGACGTCATGCAATCCCGCACCGATGAATTTATGGTAATCCAGGGATAAGTCGGTCATATTCATATCCCCAAGGAGTAAAACGGGGCCTTCAATTTCACAACTTTTCGCTAACTCGCTGGATTCTTCTTCGCGGGCGTGGTTCTGGTAATTATTTGTCGGGACAGGCGGATGGGCACTAAAAACGGTAATTGTCTGATCGCCAATCTCAATCTCGGTCCTGCAGTGATAGAGAAGGTTTTCATGGTACTTGAACACAGCCTCGTCGGTTACCGGGTATTTACTCAGAATCTCGGTACCCGCGACACTCGCCGGCATCAATCTTATCAACCTGGCCCAATTTAACAACGAGAGTGATTGGAGTAGATAACCGGGTTGGTCCTTCTATAAGCAACGTTTTATCCCATTCGTATCCTAATGCCTCATTTCCTCCACCATCAAGAACATAAATAACTTCAATCTCATCGAGAGATTTACCTCTCACGCTTTCAGCAACCTGGTGCGCTGGTGGTTCTATCTGAGGAGTTACTCCCCACATAATTACCATTAATAGGATTGGCATAAAAATAAGTGCAATTATTCCTAACCTGGTATTGTATTCTCTGTTATGCTGCATACCCACTAATTTACCACCAAATTTTTAAGTCCGGAAAATTCCCGCACTAATTTTCATAGTGTCTTTACGGCTTTGCGTGAGATCCCTACGCCTTTTCCCCTATCCTCCCCAGATAATCAACCAGCGCTTCCTCCCAGTCCCTTAACGGCTTAAATCCCCTCTCCCTGTACATCATCCCGGAAAGCACACTATATCCCGGCCTCGGCGCCGGACGCCCGAACTCGGCAGTTGAAATCGCTCTTACAGGTGTACTTACTCCAGCTTCCTTCAAGATTCTCACAGCGAAATCATACCACGTAGTCTCGCCTGAATTGGTTACGTGGTAAGTGCCATAGTAAGGAGTATCGATCATTTCCCTGATAGCCAGTGCCAGGTCCGATGCGAAAGTAGGGCATCCCCTCTGATCGTCGACAACAGTCAGCTCATCTTTTTCCCTTGCAAGTTTCAGAATAATTTTAACGAAATTCCTTCCCTTCTCCCCGATAAGCCAGCTTGTACGAATAATAAAATACCGGAACAGCATCGACCGGACAAAATTCTCCCCCATCAGTTTTGATTTGCCATACCACGACAGCGGTCCGGTATTATCACACTCCAGGTACGGAACCTCCGCGTCGCCGGGAAATACATAGTCTGTCGACAAGTACACGAAAACGCAGTTGAATTCTTCCGACGCAATCACGAGATTCTGTGTTCCGAGCGCATTAGCT
>DASWIV010000304.1:0-2273 GCA_036397475.1 bacterium | reverse complement strand
GCGCCCACAAAATTCGCTCCTGCGAATTTCTGTGGGTGCAATCTTTTCAGCCTCTCAAATCACACCTACATAAATCCGCCTAGAACCTCATGAGTGAATTTAAATTTGTTGCAGGGCGGATTTTGTAGGCGCCACAAAGACAGATAGCTTTATTGCCTGTCCAATTTGTTCAGGCTCTACATAACAAGATAGCTGGAATTCATTTCGACTGGCGACCTTTTCTCATTCGTCCAATACCTTGCACTCGACCATTGCCAATCAATTGCATTACCCACAAGCCCTCTCCTTACTGGATTTTCATGGATATAATTTATTTGATATAGAATTGCATTTTGATCTGTAAAATTTTTATCGTATCCACCGCCGTCCTGCCAGAATCTGTAATATGGCTTCTTCAATTCTGTTTCTAGCCTCCCAAGACACTCTGGTTTCCTTCTTTTGACTTCAGAAATTATTCTTCTGGATGAAGATTGTTTAATCGCCCTCAATATTTCTGAAATACTGTAATGGTTATCGAATGGGTAAACAAGCAGGTGAACATGCTCAGGCATAAATACCCATGCCCAGACATGGAAATTACATTTGAGCGAACTACTGTTGATTGCATTCGCAATGATTTGACATGCACGGTTGCTTAATAATAGTTTCATCCCTCTATAGCAGGTAAATGTCAGGCCATGTGCATGTCCATGAATATTAAATCTGACAGGATTTCTGGCTTTCGGATACGTTTTGTTTTCCCACTTCATTTCTTCTCCGATTGCACCTGCATAATTCTGAAAGATGAATGCCTTGGTTAATTTTGATTTTATTTCAAGGCGGATTTTGCAGGCGCTACTATAATTAGTACGTTTGAAAGAGCTAAAAACTGACATATCTCTTCCTTAAACTAAAAATTTTGTGGCGCCCACAAAATTCGCTCCTGCGAATTTCTGTGGGTGCTGAAAAAAAAAAGCACGGATCTCCGTCCGTGCTTCAATTTTTTTCCTTCAATTCTTACTACATCGTTCCAGACCCGAGCTTCACAACTTTGCATCCCTCCAGGTTGAACGATTCTCCATCTTCCATCCAGTCGTCCCACCACATAGCGTCATCTTTCCTCGGCAGCTTGAAAAACTGCCCGTAATATTTCGGGTCCTTCGATTGATGATATTTGAAGTACTGCCATTCATCGTCGTAGCCAAGTATCTCGATTTTTCCCGACACGTGGCTTCCTGCATATCTCGCTCGCTTGCCAAGTCCGTTAGCCATGCTCTTGGCTTTCTCAACTATATTCAGCCCGTCGATCATGGTTGTCTTATAAAGGGCGTTGCCTTTAGTGGGACGGCACTGGAATACATAATACTGTGGGATCTGAAGCCTCTGCATCAGGTTGAACAGCTCACCGAGCACATGCGCGTTGTCATTAACTCCCGTCATAAGGGGACTCTGATTAACGATTTGAATTCCAGCCCTCTGCAGCTTTTCAATTGCCTCGATCGACGTCAGAGTTATTTCCCTCGGATGATTGAAATGGGCCATTACGTATACGGGTTTCTCCCGCGACGAATACCGCGCCATTACATCCACAAGTTCATCGTCCTGCAGCACCCTGAACGGATTGAACGCCAGCATCTTGCTTCCGAACCGTATGGTATTCACATGCGGTATCGACCTGATCTCTTCCAGCATTCCGGCGATTTTCCGGGTAGCCGGAATAAGTGAGTCTCCACCGGTCATCAGGACCGTATCGATTTCGGGATGCGCCCGGATATAGTCGAACGCTTCCCCGAATTCCATCTTCGCCTCATCGTTATCTTTCTGGAACAGCCTTTTCCTGAAACAGAATCTGCAGATCGACCCGCAGATATCCGTTACCAGCAGAAGCGCTGTCCGGGCATACTTGTGCTCGCATCCGGGCGCCACTGTGATTGAATGCTCATTGCTGGCATCCCATTCCCCGTCGTCAAAGAGCTCTTCCGGGTCCGGGATTACGATCTTGCGGATAGGATCATCCGGATCGTCCCAGTCTATTAATGAAAGATAGTAAGTATTCGCCCTGAAAACGAATTTGTCGGCGATCGGTTCGAGCCTTGCCCGTTCTTCATCCGATAGCTGCGGAATCTGGGTCAGCTTGGTTATGTACTTTACCTTCCCGAGCGACTCCAGCCTTCTCTGCCACGTGGGAACGTACTCCTGCCTGTCCAGGGCAGGGTCCGCGATCCTGTTTTCGATTTGCTCTTTCGTATAAGTCAGCGTCTCAAAATTAATTGACATCTAATATTCCTCTTTTT
>DASWIV010000303.1:0-4187 GCA_036397475.1 bacterium | reverse complement strand
TACAAATGGCACAGTCTATCTGCTGTGTCTGTCACTGATTCTCCTCCTGTTTATGTCTTCTGCCACTATGGCGCAGGACGACACGTCAGTCGATGAGGGCGAGGAGATCGCCGCGACAGATACAACGGATGGCGGCTCGTCCGGTGATGAAATGGCCGAGGATGAGGATATGGCCATTGATAACCCGGGCGAAGAGTCAATGGAAACTGAAATGGAGGAAGAAGCTGTTCCGGTCGAATACGATTTCGTAATGCCGACAGGGCTGGAAGTTAACGACCGGCGCAACGATGAAGGCGGCGCGTTCGCGATCACATGGAATGTGTCCGAAAGTGATTCGGATGACTATGAATACTGGATTTTCCATTCGAACGCTCTCAGGCCCGATTACTGGGAGCTGGTGGACTCATTCCCCACCACTTCGAAATATTACTGGGAAAAGCCGCAGTACTTTGGCTTCTTCCTCAATGAACACCGCACTGGAAAAAATCTCCATTATTCGCTTCAGGAGAATTATTATCCCAAACCCGGAATTTATCATTACGAGATTAAGACAATAGTTCCCGATGACTTTGAAGGGATATCGGAAAGCGATCCAAAGACCCTCGAAATTTCAGCCAGTGTTTATGATCCTTCCATTACCGACTATTCGAATGTAATGGTATTCTGCGATCTTAGACGTGCGGGCGGCGAGAAAATCCAGCTGACTTACATAACCCGGGACGAGATAATCGCAGAACAGGAAGCAGCGGCTGGCGAAGAATTCGACCCGGATGATGTGGTGTTCATGCCGTGGGATAATGAATTCCGCGGTGAATTTACACTGGACACCTCGCATCTTCTGGAAACCAAGCCGAAATATATCCCGTTCACATCGTCGGTCAGAGGGGAAAACCGGGTGACGCTTGGAATTACCCCGTCCCATGTCGAGGATTTCGGGATGATTCTGAAAGGATCTGCCAGCACAGGCGATGTGCCTGACAATCGCGACCAGCATTCGTACAGGCTTTACGTAGTACCCACAGGATATGCCTTGCCTCATGGCGAGGACTTTCCTCCTGACGAGTGGATGGCAGGAATGATCGACGGAAATATCGCTCATGGCAATTTATGGGCGATGCATAAGAATAATATTTTCATATTTGCGTTATTCATATGTGGCGCCGTGATGATTTACATATTCCTCGCCAGAGGCCAGGGCCAGTTGTTTATCAGGAGAATTGCAGGGCTTGACCATGTTGAAGAGGCTATTGGCCGCGCAACAGAAATGGGACGTCCGATTCTTTACGTTACAGGCCTTGGCTACATGTCGGACATCGCAACGATCGCCAGCGTGAATATACTCGGGCGAGTTGCGAGAAGAGTCGCCGCATATGAATCCAGGCTCCTGGTACCTAACCGCGACGCGATCGTTATGGCGGTCTGCCAGGAAGTTGTAAAGGAAGCTTACATCGACTCCGGTCATCCGGACGCGTTTAACAACGACGATGTTTTCTTTATTACAGATGACCAGTTTGCATATACTGCCGCGGTCGACGGCATCATGATGAGAGAAAAGCCTGCGACAAACTTCTTCATGGGTTTGTTCTACGCTGAGAGCCTGCTGCTGGCGGAGACGGGAGCGTCGACCGGGGCGATACAGATCGCCGGAACCGACGCACTTGCCCAGTTGCCCTTCTTCATTACGGCATGCGATTACACCCTGATCGGAGAAGAACTCTATGCCGCAAGCGCTTATCTTAGCCGTGAACCGATGTTGCTTGGATCACTCAAGGGGCAGGACCTTTCCAAGATGATTTTCATGGTAATGATTTTGATTGGCACTATTTTTCTCTGTGTGAATGCTGAATGGGATTTCATCAAGACGCTGTTCCTGGCGTTTTAGGAGGTGACGAACGATGCAACTATTCAAAAAACAGATACCAATCGCAGTTGCCTTCATTGCCGGTTTCCTGATGTTCCTGCAGATATTTATTCCGACCCGGGGGTCGGCGGACGTTTTTGAGGATTTCACGCAGTGGACCAGGATCATCGCCAGCTTCACGCTGTTGCTCGGAATCTACTCTCTTCTGAATCATCATTTTCACAAGATGAAGAGGAAAGTGGAAGGCTGGGGATTCAGCGTTATCGTATATGTCGGATTTTTTGCGATGACGATAGCTGGATTTGCGTACGGGATGGATAATCCGTCTCCCGTTACTGAAACTATCAACGGGGTGGAGACCCCGGTTCAGACGTATATGCCATTCATGTGGATGTTCAGTTACATGTTTGTCCCCATGCAGGCGACAATGTTCTCGGTTCTCGCGTTCTATATCGCGTCAGCAGCGTACAGGGCGTTTCGGGCGAGAACCCGTGAAGCTACCGTACTTCTCATAACTGCCATTATCGTCATGCTGGGACGCGTTCCACTTGGAGCGAAGATGATCCCGGCAAAAATTCAGGATGTTGAATTTCTGCCATGGCTGACGGAATGGATTCTGAACAACCCGTCTATGGCCGCCCAGCGTGGGATCATGATGGGGATAGGACTTGGAGTTATTGCCACCTCGCTCAGAATAATTTTCGGCATTGAACGTACGTACATGGGAGGTGGCGACTAATGGAGAAAAAGAACTGGATGGAAGTAATAACCGCGCTTGATAGAAGAATGATTTTCGTATTTGTAGCGATCGCGGTCACAATCCCGGTCATGCTCGGAGTTGTCGTTCCCGTGAACATCAGCCCGGCTGCAAGGTCTGTCTACGATTATGTCGAGACGATTCCCGAGGGCGGTACCGTACTGATAGCATGCGACTACGATCCTGCAAGTGAAGCCGAATTGTATCCCATGACAAAGGCAATGTTCAGGCATTGTTTCGACAAAAAGCTTCGGGTTATGGCCTTTACATTATGGCCGAACGGCTCGGCGTTGATCGAGAAAGCATTTGGCGAGATGGAAGCTGAATACCCGGATATCGAAAGAGGCGAAGATTTCGTTAATCTTGGATACCAGGTAGGTGGCGCTCTGGTTATTCTCGCTGCCGGACAGGATATGTATAAGGCGTTTCCTACGGATTACAGTGGAAATACAACGCAAAGCATGTCTGTCATGAATGGAATACGTACGCTCGCCGACCTCGATTACGTGGTTGATCTGGCTGCCGGCTCTACAGTCGACTGGTGGGTTGCTTATGGTGTTGCGCGCTACGATTTCACACTTGGCGCGGGATGCACGGCGGTTTCAGCCACGCAGTATTATCCGTATCTGAATACCGGCCAATTGAACGGACTCCTTGGAGGATTGAAGGGGGCTGCGGAGTACGAGCAGTTGAGTAACCATCCCGACAGGGCACTGGCGGGCATGACAGCGCAGTCGAGCGTACATGCTCTGATAATAGTGCTGGTTGTGATATCTAATATCTTCTATTTCATAACAAGGAAAAAAAGGTGAGGTGATCTGAGATGACTGATTATTTAACTAATGCACAGGCAATCGGAATCATTATCGCAGGCGCACTCACCCTGATGATGTATTCGTTCCTTTACAAGGACAATATATTCTATAAATTTGGCGAGCACCTGTATGTCGGAATTTCGGTCGGTTACCTTGTCAACCTTGAGTGGTGGCAGGTGTTATATCCGCAGTTTGTCGTCCCGGCGTATTACGAGGGCGACCTGATCCTGATAATTCCAACAATTCTTGGAGTTTTGATGCTGACCCGTTTTATCAGGCAGATCTCATGGCTAAGCCGGACACCGCTCGCGTTTTATATCGGAGTAAGCGCCGGACTTGCCATTCCCGCAGTTCTACAGGCGAATATTATCGAACAGGTCTACTCGACCATCATGCCGCTCTGGTCAACTAATAATGAAGGGCTTACCCCCGCATGGATCGCGTGGAATACCTTCTCGATCTGGGTAATTTTCCTTGGCGTGTTGAGCGTCCTGTTCTATTTCTACTTCTCTATCGAGCATAAAGGACTTGTTGGTCGGCTCGGCACTGTTGGAATTTATTTCATCATGGTCTCTTTCGGCGCGGCGTTCGGTTATACAGTAATGGCTCGTGTGAGCCTGCTCATCGGACGCGTGCAATATCTTATTGATCAGGTGCCTGCTGCCTTCAGGGCTCTCGCCGGTGGAGGCGGTTAGCTTCTGCCGGAATATTGATATAACAAAGCCCCGACAATGTCGGGGCTTTTTCAAGATCG
>DASWIV010000302.1:0-19194 GCA_036397475.1 bacterium | reverse complement strand
ACATAAAACGGTTAAAAAACGCCGTATCGCAGCGTCATGTCTATTAAATTTCATTTAATGTTCCAAAAAAATATTAAATTCGATTTTTTTGAAAAGAAATTAATTGAGACTAAGGTTTATTAGTTAATGCAGAGAGGGAATTCGCGATTTTATTATTAGAGAAAAGGTTCAGGTTTCGGAGGTCATCAATTTGGGTCTTATCGCAGGTAATTTAGTTACGAAATCCGATTCAGCATCGAAGCATGCTACTTTTATCATTTCCCAGGCCAATGGGCAGATCGTCCATGTCTCTGAAGAGGCGGGGGAGCTTCTGAAAGCATCCTCGGAAGAAATTATAGGGCTGGATATCAGGGATATCTTTCCTGTAGCGCTCCCACCGCGCCTCGCCACGGTACCGAAGGTGCGGAGGAACATGTGGGAAGACGGAACCTGGATCTGCAACACGAAGATCCCGGGAATTTACGGTGTCCGGGAGCTGGAGCTGACATGGCGAGCGGTTCCAATGGGATGGATAAATTACTGGTATCTGACCGTCAAGGAATCCGGCAAGGTCGTGCAGGATTCTCTTCTAAGCGAATACCTCGATAAGACCATTGACCCGAAGAACCCTATATTTGTGCTGCATGACCATGAGCGCGATGATGCTGAGTCATGGCAGATGATGAGTTTTCACAGGAGGTCCGGACGCAAGGGCGGCGATATCCTGTTAATCGATGAGCCGGGTCCGGGATATATCCTTTATTTTCTTGGAGATGTCGCCGGCCATAATCGCAGCGCACTCGTGGTTCGCCTTATGCTCGCGACCTATCTCAAGGTTTACAGGGAAGAATTCAGCCTGGAAAATCCCGGGGATTTTCCAGGAATGCTGCTTACAAGGATAAATAAGGCAATCGCAATGGATGAGAACAACGATTGCCTTCTGACTGCAAGCGCGATCATTCTTGAAAAAAATGGCGCCAGGGCGTGGTACGCGTCGGCTGGTCATCAGCCGGCATTCCACGTGAATTCTGAAGGTGAAAGAACTACATTGACCACCCCGGATATTCCTCTCGGAATAGTGGAGCATCAACTTTATAAAAGCTTTGAGCTCAGCTGCAATCCAGGGGACAGGATATTGTGCTATACAGATGGGTTGATTAACTCCGGTCCGAACCAGACACATAAAGCTGGATTAAAAGCCCTGCTATCGACCCTCGAGACGAACAGGTCCAAATCGCTGGAAGTCCTTACCGGGGAAATCCAGAACATATGGATGAACGCGGAAAATACCTCGGTATCGGAAGAGGACGTCACATTCACGGTAATAACCCAGAAGGCTACAATACTGTCGGTGCCTGAACCGGTCTCAAAGGCAATTAATTAAAATAAAACATTCCATAACGGCATCTAACAAAGTTAAGAGGGGTTAAAAAATCGGGTACGGGGCGAAGTACCGGTTCACGAATATTGCGTGAAATGCTATATTATGTTATAATATAACACTTACGATTGAGCGTCTGATATGATTTAGGCAGGAGTTTAGACATGTGGAATGTTGACATACTATACTGGAAAATGGCTGGAGCATGCGCCGTTGCAGGCCTATTTTTCATGTTTGTAACAACCGAAGCCCTGGTCAGGGGAAAGCTCAAGCTGCCAGCGTGGGTATTTTCATCGTTTACCCTTGTACTCGGAGTTTTCTTTTTCAGGATATTTATAAACTCGGTAGCGGAGTTTTACATGGGCCAGCACGATTCGCTGGACACCCTGATGGCGCATCTAAGTTTACTTGCCAGTTTCTTTGGGCTCAGTTAGAAAAATTGAGACACTTAACGATATAACTCGAATATTTTTCCTCACACCTGTATAATTATATCCGGGAGAGATTGTGTTGCGGGTTCGCGTAGCGGACCTGGTTCCGCATTTTCCCGGGTGGATGTAGGATTTAATAATGAAAATAGGTGAACTTTTAAAACAGGCTCGGTTGGAGAAGGGATGGACGCTCGACGAGGTCGCCAGGGATTTATATATCCATAAGAAGTACCTCGAAGCATTAGAAGCGGGAGACTTTGACACAATACCGGGTGAAGCGTACCAGAGAGCGTACTTTCGCAAGTATGCCGAACATCTTGGAATCGCGGAATATATAGATAACCTTACAAAACCGGTGGGACAGATGGATAAGAACAATTCCGGCCCGGACGAAACCATCCTTGGAGGAATGTGGGACGGACCCAGAATCGCGAGGGTCGGGATCAAGATCGCGCTGATAATCCTCATACCGGTTTTCATAGTGCTGGGAGTAAAGGCTAAAAATAATCCGAAGTCGGATGAGCCGGAACCCGCGAGAGTAAGTTCGACTGATCCCGTCCAGATAGTTGAGCATAATCAAGAGAGAAGCTGGGATTTTCCGTCGGAAGTAAACAATGAAAATCCTATCAACATTCTCGATGACGATATGCATGAGATCCGGCTTACCGCCCACGGGCAGTGCTGGGTGAAGCTTGTAACCCCGGAGGAAGTTTTAATCCCGGGTGAGTTTCTGGTCCTTGGAGATTCGAGGACTTACAACGATGTTATCGGCTTTCGACTGACGGCGGGAGCTCCTGAAAAGCTGGACGTAGAGTTCGATGGCGAACTGGTTCCATGGCCTTCAGGGGTTATGAAAATGGTGCTGCCGGAAGGGACGTTTATTGATGAAGAGCCCGGCGATCCGGAACTTCCGCCGGTCGATATTGAAGAACCTGTTGAAGATCCGGCAGACAATTAGCAGAATATCCAGCGGGCATGTATTTGGATAACGATCAATTTTCTCCCTGTCCGCAACTCATAAATTTTTTCCCGGGAATAAAAAAATGAGAAATTTACTCATAGCTGTTATCGCGACAATTTTAATATCTGGTTGCTCCGGAAGCGGCAACCCGATTTCGACTGAAATGCAGCCAGGAAATAAAATAAATTCGGAGTCCGGGTCAAGTCCATTTTTATGGGGAATATGGGATGTTGCGTACGATCAGGTGTCCGGCATTCTGCAGGTGATTCCGTCAAGGTCACCAGAGATGATCTGGAATGTCACGAATTTCCTGCAGCCTCCGGTCAGTCCGAACGGTCTGGGGGTTCAGATCCTTGACGCCTCTAACCTGGTATCTGAAGGAAGAATCGATGTCAGGGTTACGGTAAATCATCCGTTCCCGGGCAAAAAATTCAGGGGATTCGATGTACGGGGAGTTGTAATGGGTAATGGATCGGCGCCGTTTCAGTACGACTCTGCAATCACGTATCCCGGGAAAGATGAATTGCGCCTTGAAAATGCCGACGGGTACACCCGCTGGATGAACGCTACCGAATTTACATCTAAGGGAGTGCTGGGATTTTCACCGGGAGCACTGGGTTCGAATTTCGCCCCGACATCGATTCTGAACGGTTATAAATATTTCGCTGACGCAATCGAGCCGGATGAGTCGGTCTATGATTATTTTTCAAAAACACTGGCTCTTGTAACGAACCGTGGAAGTATGCCGGCTGGCACGAGCCTGTCGCGCGATTATTACCTGAGATTTCCAACTTCGCCACTATCGATAAAGTTTCAATACGCTATCATCGCGGGATGGGAAGCACCTGTGTCGGGCGGAAACAGTCCGACGCCATCGGATTTTCCGATCACTGCCAATGCGTTCGAGCCTGTAGCGCTTTCAATCGCGGATAATTCGACCTTGTATTACGAAGGTCCGGGAAAAAGCGGGGGAAATATAAATCTGTCATTGAAAGTAACAGACTGGTGGGCGTACTGGGATTTCGATGATTTGTCCAGCCAGGTCGCAAAATTTATCGTATCCTCACCCGATTTATCCATGCCTGACGGCGACACGACCCTGGTAAATCTTGCCGATCTGACACCGTATCAGACGTCGGCGGCAAATACATTCGGGGTGGATGTCGTGATCCCGAACTGTGTTCCATCAGGTCCCGACGACCAGGAGATCGTGATCGGGATCCAGATGTTCACATACAATTATTCGAATCCTTTCGGTGTTCCGAACGCCGCGTCAGACGATGCGCTCACCTCATATTTTCTGTACAGCGTCCCCGTTTCGCCGGATTTCAACGATCCCCCGACCATAACGAGCGGTGTGACGGGACCCGCGTCGGCATTCGTGATGGATACCGATACGTTTTCGGTTAATGCGTCCGATCCTGATACTGTGGATCTGACTTACGAATGGACACTCAGAGACCCGCTGACCCAGAAGGTGCTCAAGGGTCCGGTACCGGGCGATGGCGATGGAAACTGGAACATAACGTGGGCGACCGATGGAACTGTCGGTGTGGTTGAAGTTTCATGCACGGTCAGCGACGGTGAAAATATTGCACAGGCTGAATCCCTCACTGTAGTTGTCACGGATATTATTTTCCACGCCGACCTGAACGATACAACCACAGGGGATAACGCGGGATGGTCGACAAACGACGCGTCGGGAATTACCAAGTGGACTTCCTTTGTAGGGGACGACAGCATTCTGCAGGGTAACGGGTATAAATTCGGCCCATTCAACGCTACATATCAGACGAGCTCCGCTGACATACTTGTAACACCCGAAATAAATATTCCAGCGGCGGTCAGCGAGGCTGTTGTGGTGATTTACCATTCGTATGAGTGGGAATATTACGCTCCTCTCGAGGTTGGATTCGACGGTTCGAATTTTAAGATCACTGAAGCTCCCGCACTTCCTGCTTTCGCGGATGACGAGGTTGATATCCTGGCGGGAAAAGATTATGACGGCTGGCTGTTCGACACCCAGATAACCGATCAAATGGCGTTTGCGTCGGATCAGTATACGGATCAGTTGTGGCTATCGGCGTTTGATATTCCTCCGGCGTTCATAGGATCGTCGGTTCATATCGGATTCGCGGCAGCCACCAACTCGACCGATTACACCTCAAATCGTGGATGGCTGATCGACGATGTCGCGGTTAGGGCATTGCCTGAGGGCGGGAATGCGCCTCCGGTAGCGGGATCGCCGGTTACGGGCGATGAAGTTGTACCGGATTCCCCCGATTATCCGGGCACCTACACAGTCGAGGGATACGACCTGGAAGATGATCCCCTGACTTACGCCTGGACCGTGAGGGATCCTGATACGGGGGATATTCTGTGGGGTCCGATGGAAGAACAAAAGACGATTGATATCGACTGGTCACAGATAGTACCTCCGGGACAATACGAAGTGCATTGTTCGGTGTACGATGAATTTCATCCGGGAGCGCCGGCGGAGCCGCTTACGGTTACTGTACAGGAAGTAATTTTCCATTCTGACCTTAATGATATATCTTCAGGCGATAACGCTGGATGGACAACGAAAGATGAATCGGGCACATTCTGGACAAGCGATGTCGGTACTGACAGTTTTCTTGAAGGAATGGGCTACAAGTGGGGAGATTTCAATACAGCTTACAGTGAAATGAGTGAAGGAATTCTCGTCACTCCGGCGATTACAATTCCGTCCGGAATAAAAAAGGCGTCGGTTTATCTGCGCCACGATTTTCAGTTCCTGGCGACATTCGATGGATCGAATGTCAAGGTCTCAAACGCACCGACATTGCCGTCGTTCGGGCAGGACCCGGAGTATATCGATTCCGGACTTGGCTACGATTCGGTTTTCGCCGGGACGGTGATGGATACGCAACCGATGTTCGCGACGGGAATCGAGGGGCTGCAGGTCAGTCGAATGGATCTCAGCAACACGCATTTCGGGCAGGATATTTACCTGGGATTCGCGGCAGCGTCTGGAGACTTTTTCTTCTCATTGCGCGGATGGATGATTGATGATCTGTTGATTGCGATAACACCTTAAACCTTTCTGCCACTACGATTGTCCGATAATTATTATGGTGCAAATAAGGCAACATCTGAATGTCATACTAATTATTATTTTTGTAATCAGCCCCGCATGTATTGGGCGAACAGGGCCTGGTACTGGAAGGAGTGGTCGGCCTGTTGGAATTGAAGATGTTAAAGGTCCACAGAATGTTAGAGAACATGACCTCGCAGAATTCTCCACCGACTTAATATTAGAAGAAAATGCAAACTACGCATTGCTCGATGAGCAATACTGGACGTGTGTACCCCCTGAAGCAGGAGTGTTTTATCCAGCGCTTTCAGATTATGAAATATCATATTTTTGCCCTTCTAATGTGGATGAATCCATGGAAGTTGAAATTAGTTATGTTGCAAGGTCGGGGGAAAGGAAGTTTGAATCTTCCCTGAATATTATTGTTGAGCCCACCCCGGAGCCGGATGGGTGGATCTATCAATGCTCTGGTGCAGAAAAAGTCAGCACCCACGATATTGTAGGCGATTATAAGGGAAACATATTTACAGTGGGAATTTTTAAAGGCACACTTAGATTTGGCGACGGTGAGACAAATCTGATCTCAAGTTCAGGTGATTATAATAATTGCTTTCTAATAAAAAATGATTCGGATGGCCAATTGATGTGGGTTAGGACATGGAAAGGACCAAGTGACCTCAAAAATCTGAAATCTACAAAAGTATCGATTGGGAAAGATGGCAATGTCTATGTAATGGGATTATTTGCTGATAAGCCTGATCCCATGTATGCAAGCTCCCAGACCGATTATTATGATGGGTTGGCTCTAAATGATACTTATATTAAGAGCTATTCTTCGGAGGGGGATGAGCAATGGACTGTAACTCTCAATAGCGATCTCAGACGTACGCAAGGCATATTTTATCAGTTCAATCCATATGATATGGCCGTGGATTCGATCGGCAATGTGTGGTTATCCGGA
The DNA here is from genome assembly GCA_036397475.1 of bacterium. Taxonomy (GTDB): domain Bacteria; phylum JAJVIF01; class JAJVIF01; order JAPKYR01; family JAPKYR01; genus DASWIV01. The sequence goes on along the minus strand of DASWIV010000302.1, from coordinate 12,405 downwards.
TCATTCATGGATACGGGAGAAGGATTGATAACCGATCTGGATCCAGGCGAAAATGATGTTACATATCCTGAATATCCGGATCAAACCGGAATAATCCTCGTTAACTATAGCCGGCAGGGCGAATATATAAGACATATATTTGTAGAGGTCGTTGAAATTCCGCATCAATTTGACGCGTTACTTGAATACAAAGATGATCAGCTATTTTTATGCGGAGAGTTTTCCGGTGATATATTTTTCAATAAGGGAACTGGTGATGAGGTTCATCTCAACTGTGAGGGATTAGGTCGCTTCCTGACATGCATGAACACTGATGGTTATGCAAGATGGGTGAAAAATCTGAATTTTTATGTGAGCGATTTTTCCCTAGACAGCAATGGAAATATTTATTGCACAGGAGGGTATGAAGAAGAAGTTGATTTCAAAGGAAATGCAGATGAATTTACACAAAACGCTCTTTCCTGGGATCACGCAATGCTACTGAAATTAGATTCATTAGGAGAATATGAATGGGTACGAAAATGGGGAGCGGACGTTCATGATTATGGACTAGAGGTCATTGTAGATAATTCAGACAGGATATTTTGTGCAGGTCATTTCTCAGGCGATGTAGATTTTGGTGATTCGGTGCAGGAACTACATTCAGCCACTCGGGAATATGGTGGTGGAGCATTTGTGTCCTGCTACGATTCCGGAGGAATCAGATTGTGGACACAGTCGTGGAGTAACATGAAGATAACAGATAGTTTCGGAATGGCTGTCAGTAACGATGATAGTTTGTTTTTATCGAGTGACTTATTCGGCTGGGAAGATGACAGATGGGAGAATTCGCCGGAAGATAACTTATTACGTCGATCATACGCTTTTCCTGTTGATCTAAATCCACTCGAAGGCAAGCATTACGTTTTGCCGAACATTGAGGATCCCAATGCAGGCGCTGATAGCATTTTTATTATGAAATTCCCCAACGATGGCACCTGGGCAGCTGAATAAGCTACACTATCCCTAATGCCAAAAGAAGATCTTGTATATGGACCGCATTCGGTCAGGGACGCACTCGAAGGAGGCCGCGTCAAGAAAATCTGGCTTCTCAAAAGCAAGGACAAGGGAAAAGCCGCGCAGGCCAGAAATGAGCTTGCGTCCGCAGCTCAAAAATCAGGGATAAAGGTCGATGTGGTCCCGAAGTCATACCTCGACTCGCGCATGGGACGGTCGAATCACCAGGGTATAATAGCGTCGGTGAAATCGTTCGAGTATGCAGACCTCGACGACGAACTTGAAAAGATCGCAGAACTGAAACAGGCGATGGTGATTGTCCTGGACGGCATCCAGGATCCGGGAAATTTCGGGCACATCATCAGGCAGGCAGCAGGATTCGCGGCGTCTTTGATAGTTATACCGGAGCGACGGGCTGTGGATGTCACCCCGACAGTGGAAAAAGCGTCGGCGGGAACATCGAGCCAGGTGCCAATAGCGATCGTGAGCAATATTGTCAATACGGTAAAAAAAATTCAGGGTGCGGGAATGTGGACCTACGCTCTCGATATGTCGGGAAAGAAAACATTACAGGAAGCTGATTTCCCGGAAAAAGCAGCGATAGTACTGGGTGGAGAGCATGATGGAGTGTCACGACTTGTCATGGAAACATGCGACGAGGTCATACACATTCCGAAATCGGTAACAGTGGAAAGTTTCAATGTGGCGACATCGGCTGCTGTAGCGATGTACGAGTACCGCAGGAAATATTCCATTTAGTGACAGGTAAATTATTTTCGAATAAATTTTTGATTCAGCACTTGACAGGATTGATATCCGTGGTAAATTCAAGATAACCGCACGCACTTTTTCCCCTTTTCTCAAATTCCATATTCGGAGGAACTACTTTAGAATTAATCCAATAGTGCTGGTGTAACGAACCCCGTTTTTTACATATATCCCCACTACAAGACATTCAGGAGGAAACAATGTCTCGTATTCAAACACTACTTCTAGTAGCAGTACTGCTGTTATCAGGCTGCACAGGTTCGGGCGGGTCCGACCCGATATCGGCAGATGAAGATAACGTCAATCCGCCTGTAAGAGAGCAGGCGCAGAATCCCGGTAACCGATATTTACTCGGGATGTGGAACGTTAAAATTTCCACCGGGAATGGGACAGCTGAACTGGTACCCATCAGGACAGGGAATTTCCACTTTAACGCAATCAAGTTTCTTGAACAGGACCCATGTACGACCTGCCTGGGCATCGATCATGTCGAGATGCATACTCCGACAGAATTATGGGCGGATATAAATGTCCATCATCCGTATGCACCGTCGCTTTATTACTGCCTGTTCGATGTCCGCGGGATCTGCATGATGAACGGCTCATACCAGTTCCCCGCGTCGGGAACCCTCGCGACCTGGAACGACGATGAAATAAAAGTGGCAAACCCGGACGGTTACAGCACTCTCTTTAATCCCATGACATTCCCGCCGAATGAGAGTATTCCAATCCTTGGATATATTAAGGGGAATGTGGCGAACGATTTATCCCAGCCAGCTACAATCAATCCATTTCTCGCATTCGGCAAAAATTTGAAAAGAAGGCTGTTCGGTGTTGCTGAAACAAATGTGTCCAGGACAATCAATATTTTCGTACCACCCGATGCGCCGACTATTGAATTCGCATACGCGCTGGATGCCAGCTGGCTTCAGCTGCCTTATGTTGAAATTCCATGGTACGACTACCCGCCAGAGGCAAACTGCCTGGAAGCATATGAGATTGGCGTGGAATTACTGGATTCCGTGGATCCCATTGCGGGCGGGACCGGTGAGATCCGCGTTACGGTCAAGGACCACCAGGGTCCTAATACAATAGTGGCCGCGACAATGGAAGGCCCGGATTTCTTTCCCGGTGAAGAGGGATTGGAATTCGAAGGCCTCAATCAGGACGGAGATGCATCCTACCGTGGCGTAATTACAAATGTATACGGAGCGGATATGGGAGATTATCCGCTGCTCATCAGAGTCAGAGACTGGGAATCGGATGAAAATCTCGGGTCCGTTTCAGCCTACTGGATCGAAAATGTTCATGTAGACAAAGGCTGGGCGCACACCGTGGGAAGCCTGAATGACGACACCGGCAATGCGGTTGTTACAGACAGCGAGAGCAATATTTACATGGCGGGGAATTTCAGCGGAAGTGTCCAATTCGATCCGCTGGGTGGCGATGTAAAAAATGCGACCAATGGGTCGTTTGTAACAAAGTATAACTGGAACGGCGCGTATACAGGCGTAAGGGTATGGGCTGTCGAACCAGGAACGAGCGCTACCGCGGAAGGATTGGCAGTTGATTCACAGGACAATATCTACGCATGCGGGAAATTTTCGGGTACTGTCGACTTTGATGCTGGTCCGGCGCAGGAAAAAGTCAGCGGTAACGATGACGCATACCTCCTCAAATATTCCAGGGAAGGCGATTTTCTCTGGGTAAGAACGTGGGGGGCGTATAACGAAGACTGTGCGTTAAATGTCACGGTCGATGTAAATGACAATGTATTTGTAACCGGATATTTCAGCGACGATGTCGATTTCGATCCGGGTTTCGGGACCGATAAGCATTACGCGGCACTCGGAAAGGATGCTTACGTTTCAAAATTCAACTCGAATGGCGATTACCTCTGGGCGCGAACATGGGGCGGACCTGGCGATATTGACCAGGGCGAAGGAGTCGCGGTTGACCCGTCGGGAAGCGTTTACGTCACGGGTGCCTTCCAGTTCAAGGTTGATTTCGATCCGGGAGCCACAGCAGAATTCAGGACATCGAATGGAGACCTGGATTGCTTCCTCTCAAAGTTCAGTGCCTATGGCGCTTTCCTATGGGTGGATGCCTGGGGCGGTATCGATGATGACATTTCACACGCAGCCGAAGTGCCAGCCGGCGGATTAATAGTGGTTGGCGGAGAATTCAGAGGCGCTGTGGATTTCGATCCCGGTCCGGGAACGGATATAAAAGATCCTCCAGGCGACCTGTGCTCCTTCGTCAGCATTATTGCCAGCTCGGGGACCCTTATCGAGGCTAATGCATGGGGAGCGGTACCCGCACCTCCACCGAGGAGCTGCGAACCTGTTAAGGGGATGGCATTCGATCAGTTCGGAAATTTGTACGTTACCGGATTTTTCCAGGGCGAAGTGGATTTCGATCCCGATGGATCATCGGACGTGCATACATCGAATGGCGACTGGGACGCGTTCATAAGCAAGTTTAATGTCTATGGCGAACATCAGTGGACCTATACCTGGGGCGGAGGCTTTGACGACCGTGGCTTCGATATCACGGTGAACGACCTGGGACGGATATTTGTAGCCGGGATGTTTTCGGAGTCGGTGGACTTTGATCCCGGTCCGGGTGATGAATGGCACCAATCCAATGGCAAAAGCGATGCGTTTGTCGTCAAATATACATCCAACGGTTTATGGTGACAATTTAGACAGCATTTTTCAATAAATGCGTGCGGAGAGACGAAGGGGGCACCCCGGATGCAGTCAATCCGGGGTGCTGCCCCAGGGGTGAAAGAAATTGAGCTCAATCCTGATAGGTTCAAGCCCGTCTTATTAATGGGGGAAAAATCCCCGAAAATCCAAACCCGGCAGCAATGCCGGGTTGTTGTTTATCCGTGAGGGCGCCTATGAGGAAGGCGCCCTCTCTGGAGGAGGCAAAGGAGCGTTATGCCATCTCACACGTCCCTTTGTGAATTTCATATTTAACTCTGCGATGCGAGTTTTCGTGCTTTAAGACCCTGGAATGCGCGGTCGACTTCGGTATGCCACATCCGCTCGTTCAGAATTCTCATCAGGTTTTCCTGTTCCACAACCATTCCGAGATAGAATTTCCTGATGAGAGGATTATCGGAGGATGTCAGCTTACGCTGGTAGTCGGAATACGCGTTGCTTTCATTGGAAACTGCTGCTTTGTAAAGGTCGAGATCCGTCGCTCGATGGCTGACAGCAGTAACCCAAACATCGTTCCGCCTGCCCGCGGTGCCCATCTCCATGGAACTGGTTTTGTCACTGAGTTCAGTGCCTTCAAGGATTTTCTTCCGTCGCATGAACAGTGAGTGCACTTTGCCTGCGTGGCGGTTGGCGAGCCAGTCGAACAGGTCGCGTGTGTTCTGGGAGTTGGCTAATTTAAGCGCGCTCCTGTAATATCGCCGCGCGGCGTGTTCATTTGAAATTACTATATCGATCTCCCCGATTAAGCCAAGGATAGATTCCTGATACTTAGAGGATTTCACTTTTTAATCCACCTTTCGAGTTAATAAGTACTGCTTTTCCAGTAGAAAATAAATTGAATTAAACTTATTTAATAACTAAGACGTGGGATTCAGGTTGGAGGTTCGCTTTCCAATGCAGGGAACACCCATATGGATTCAGAATTGAAGGTCAAGGTATATTGGATAATGATCGCTTGCGATTTCCGTGAGACCTTCCCGGTAAATTGTGAACGAACTTATCATGTAATGAGTGTCGGCTCCAGGCGCAAGGAGAATGTAATCCAGTACCTTTCCGGATCGATGCGTCTGCCTGTATGGAAGGTCCTTTGCGGGATCGGAAAATGGCACAGAGGATATTGCCTGCAGATCCTCAGCCCATGGTTCGGCGTTCAGGTCTCCAAGCAGGATCGTGTTTCCCCTTCCAAGGAATGAGACATAGCCGTCGGCAGAGCAGATTCCCGCGATAGCGCGTGCCTGGAGGGTACGTTTTTCAACATCTACGTCTGTAGCGCCTGATTTAAGATGGGTAGTGAGGATATTCCACTGCTGCCCGTCCGGAGCAAGCCATTTAACCGCGAGAAGATCTCTCGAGAAATGGATCGTCCCATGGTCGGCTGTATTTATTTGATAGTCCCGGTAAGAATTAATTTCGCTAATGTTCAGGCGCGACAGAACCGCAACATCTATCCCGCGCGGATCGTTCCCTTCCACCAGGATGATCTGGTTGTACATGCCTGACAGGTATTCGTCATTGAATTTTTCCAGAATTTCTATGTTCTCGACTTCCTGAAGGGCTATAATGTCACAGTCGATATCTACGATGACACTGGCGAGTGCGCGGAGGCGCGTATCTGGAGTCGGAGGATCGTCCGATTTGCCGGGATCGTCGCAATCATCGAACATGTTCTGTACATTGTAAGTACCGATCCTGATGACGATATTTTCTGCCGCAGGTTTATCGCAGGCTGATATGAGGAGAAGGATAAATATCAGCGGAATGAAAATTAACGGGCTGGAACGGGATTCAATCATTACTACATATATTACGTATTCCGGAAGCCTAAACTGACATTAAAACCAGAAATAATGTGGAAAAAAAATAATAAAGACAGCAAACCATGGCAGGATAAGGATAGAAATACCCCACGTAGCCCTGCGGGTGAGCCACGACGTAAGGTATATAACCAGGAGCACCTGGCAGTACGCAGAGACAGGCAAAGCGGGACGCAGCGTATGGTGCACCTCGATATCAGGGATCCGAATATTTTCCAGATCGAGATGTCAACTGAACGCAAAGAGCTGGACACGTGGCTCAATAATAATACCCCGATCCATATTTCATTCAGGGAATTTTTACAGGGGCGGGACGGCAGCTATGGTGGTCCGATGGACAGTGTGGTGCTGGTTGAAAAAAGAGATGGCGCACATTTATCGGCGCTGTGTGTGGACAGATACAATCGATGCCACATTTATTCAAAGCAGCCGGGATCGGTACAGAAGTTGATTTCGCAGCTTGGGGATGGTAGCGAGCCTGAAGCGGTCTACGGGTCGATATCCAATGTTGAGGAATGTCTTGCCATGGATTTTTTCTCATCGATAGGCAGGCAGATCAAAACCGAACTCACATTTTTCAGGCTCGATCCATCAGGGCTCCCGCACATACACGGAGGACATCAGAGATTCGCAAGGCCGGATGAATCGGACAAATTTCACGGCATATACGGCAAATATTCGGAAGAAACCGGACGAGCGGTAAATTTCGATTTTAAGAAGTTGTCTTATGACCACAAGCTGTTCCTGGAGGTGTACGAGGGTAATATTGCGTCGGTGCTGATCAAGGTTCATGAGATATTCGATCATGTACAGATCGATGGCGTGTACACCATTCTGTCATACAGGCGTCGCGGGCACGCATCGAGGTTAATTTCAGCGATAGCGGGACAGGCAGCGAACCACGGGAAATCGACCGTGCTTGCCGTACCGGTTGAAAATACCCCGATGCATGAATTACTCGGAAAGCTCAACTTCAGGGAGATCGACCGGGTAATAAATGTCAAATTCGTCGATGCCTGAGTCAGGGAACAGAATGTATAGAGGAACGGTGTAACGGTAAAGGGCAGGGAGGAGGTTGGCGAGGCGGTCTTCATACTGGGGACAATCCCAATCGGTTTCATATAGCGCCCATCCGGGCGCCCACGGATCGCATGCCAGATAGATCCGCGCTTCAATTTCGTGAGTTACGCGATTCAGGGCGGGTTGCGTTACCGCGACACTTTCGAGCGATGGCTGTAACAGTTTTGGAAGATGGTTGAGCGGCGGACAGTTGTCGTTTGGACCGGGCGCAGGCCCGGGGACGTCGAGATAAAACGCGCGTCCTGATAATAAGTTTCCATCGTCATCGAATGTGATGGCGAAAAGTGTTGTGTTGTCGCGGTCAATTCCGAGAAGGTGATGCGAGTCGAGAGCGCTCAGGCCGCAGATGGTCTCTATTGTTACTCCAAGTTTACTTTTCCAGTCCGCTGTATCCTGGAATGACAGGAGTTCGCATCTGGACATGTCTCTCGGATCGTCAGGGTCTATTTTGTAGATGCCAAGTTTGGTTGAATGTTCGCCCATCAACCGTTCTCCGAATTCATCGGGGGATTCCAGGCCAAGAAAAAGCCGGTCATCGGAGCAGGCGATACCCTCGATGCCCTGATTGTTTTTGAATAACGGAGCGAAGGTTGTATTCCAGTCGGGGAGGTTGAGTCTGACAGGATTTGAAATATCCGACCTCATGGCATCGGGATAATCAGGTGAATCAATGGGACCTATATCAATCGCTTCAGGGTCCCGGAATCTGGCGGTGTAGAGATTGATCTCATTTAAGTCTCCCTCCTGGACAAAAACCAGGTAAGGCGATTTTCCCAGGCGTGCCACTCCTTCCCAGTCATATCCATTTCCCGGATTGGATGGAAAATCGATAATCTCCGGAGGGGGAAAAGCCCAGTTTCGATGGTCAAATTGAATGCCAGTCTCGCCCGGTCTACCATATTGAGGAGCGAAACAGTTAAATAGCTGAATTTTTCCGACCGGAGCGTCGTCGACACACATCATCAGATCGAATAGCCTGGACTCGTCATTCGACCAATACGAAGACAGGTATCTCAATCCGCTTGTCTGATTGGTTGTAAGCGGCAGGTAATTGTACTGGTCTTCGGTAAGCCAGAGCGGAAAACCGTCATCGACAGGCAATCCCATGACAGGGCTGGCGCCATCCTGGCCGACGGCGTCACCATTCGCACTGAAAATGAGAATAAGCGCAGCCAAGACACCAAATAAGACTTTATCAGGTTTCATATATCCCGCTCACCGCTAATAGGTTATCATAAGAGGAGAGAAAAACGGTATGCCATTTCGCAAAACCGGAGGTCAGAATGAAAATTTCACAACAGATTCAAATATCAATGCTGGCGATCTTATTATTGATCGTGCCGGTGTTGTCAATGTCCTGTACGTCTGATAACGGGGGGGAATCTCCACAGACTCAGGGCACGCCCCGGAATGAAGATCCCATGCCGGAAGTAACTGACGAGCCTGTGACACAGCCGGAATCGCTTGCGGACAAAGTGTCGGTGAGCATCGAATTGACACAGTACCTGGAAGCGGATCAGATTACCACTGACGATGGAGAAGTGCTCGATGTTCCGGCGTCGATGCTTTTTACAGCCCATGCAATTAACCCGATAACTCCTCCGGGAGAGAAATATTCGGTGAATATGGTGTACAAGGCTTTGCTTCCAACGGGACTCAAAACCTATATGCTGATAGATCCAATGAACCCGGACTCGGGTTATGTATCCGATGATAACGGCCCTATTACCTACAACGTGGTCAGCGGCGAGGAAGAGCGGCTTGAAAACTACGCGACAGAACCCGACTCGACAATGCAGTTTTACATTGAACAGCCAATGGACGCGGTTTCGGTAGAGTACTGGGCTGAAATAGTAATTCAGAGCGATCTTGGGGAGACAGTCCTGACCAGTTATCCTTACGTTCTGATCGACGATGTCTCAGCGCAGGGCGGACCTATCGAGCCCGACGCGTGACATTATTTCGGGATACAACTGATAAAAACCAGATCGCCGCGTAGATCACCCTCGGAGGAACCGGGCATTTTCCCCGGATTTCACGTACGGCTGACGCTACGGTCGAGTGGGATGATACTTCACTGTGGATGATTCCCCACAGCTTTTTTAATTCGACCCTGTGAATATTTACAAGATTCATGAGCGATTCTCCGGATGAACGTATTGGCTCAAGTGACCGCCATCGCCCGGCGGATGATGTAGCAAGAGCGAGGGAGTAAGGGAAGAGAAAAGTAACCAGAAATGAGAAAGGAAATAGAAACAGGAATCTCCTGAGGGATTCCAGGGTCAGAACCGTATTGCAGTGACGGCAGTACTGCCCTTTCCTTACATGTACGTGAAGTCTGCGCTCCCTGAATTCCGGGAGTAAATATGTTCCCGAGCTCGTATCGCCTTCCCTGTAACACCTCTCGCACCAGTAAATGTGCTTAAAATCATTCATAAGAGATAACATCCACCCGTTATTCACACATGAGAGAGATGAGATGGGAATAGGTTGCAGCTTAAAGATTAAAATTTTTTGATCCAGAGAGGGTGGAAGGCAAGTTCATATTAATTGACGTCGAGGGAGGCGTCGCAGTCGAGGTCGTACGGGTCCGCGCCGAATCCGGTAAACTTGTAATGTCCGGCAAGGGCTATCATGGAGCCATTGTCGGTGCAGTGTTTCCTTGAAGGGAAAACGATATCGAGTCCTTCCCTTGCTCCAAGTTGAGACGCGGTTTTCCTGAGGTATTCCGACGCTGCCACACCGCCAGAAATTACCAGGTAATTTAAACCGAATTTTTTACACGCCTCGAATGATTTGCCCAGCAGGCAATCGACAGCGGCGTAAAGTACTTCGGAGCCGATTGACTCCCTGGAGAATTTTTTTGCTTCATCAGACCTCAGAAAATAAAGGCATGCCGTTTTTAATCCGGAAAAACTGAACTCGAGGACCTCATCGGACAATAATGGCCGCGGGAATTCAGGACGTGGCGATAGCTGGGGAAGATTAACAGCCCACTTGTCGATGATCGGTCCGGATGGGAATGGCAGGTCGAGGAGGCGTCCGACTTTATCCAGGAGTTCTCCAACGGCATCGTCGCGGGTCTGTCCGATAAGAGAATATTTTATGGGCGATTCTGCCTTGTAAAGTTCGGAATGTCCACCAGAGATTACGAGTGCTATATGGGGGTATGGAAGGCCGCCATGGTCGAGTTCGGCAGACACAAGATGGCCGTTTATATGATTGACGCCCACAAATGGAATCTCCCATCCAAGGCTGAGTGCCTTGGCGGCACTGAATCCTATGAGTAATCCACCTATCAATCCGGGACCGCGTGTAGCCGCGACAAGATCGATGACACCGGGATCCGGGGCGATCCCCGCGGAATCGAGCGCTTTTTCGATCATGGGGATAATGTATTCCAGGTGTTTCCGGGCTGCAATTTCGGGGACAACACCTCCATAGATCGAATGAAGCTCTACCTGGCTTGAAACATGCTCAGCCAGGACGCTTCCCGATTCGGAGTCTAAAATCGCTACCGACGTATCGTCGCATGAAGTATCTATCCCGAGTACGTACATCAGTCTCTGTATGGCTCGCTGCCGGTCCACATTACGAGCGCATCCTCATTTATTTCCTTGTAATATTTTTCCCGGCGTCCGGCGACACGGTACCCGACACTTTCGTAAAGTTTAATGGCGTTGTCATTTGATTCGCGGACTTCGAGGGTAAATCGCTTTGCGCCCAGGTCAGCTCCCAGTCGCATTACTTCGAGAAGCAGCCAGCGCCCAAGCCCCAGTCCACGATGATTTTGCTCGATGCAGATAGTGGTCAGGTGGGCAAGCGTGTCGATCAGCCAGATGCCGGCGTAGCCGATAATCTCTCCATCCTTTTCAAGGATCCAGTAATGGGCGAGTTCATTTCCCTCGATGTCGTGCTCGAATGCTTCGGGTTCCCACGGGATCGGGAAACTTTCATTCTCAATTTCAACAATCCGATCCACATGCCCGGGTTCCATCTCGACAAGCACAACGCCATCGACTTTTAATTCCGGGGGAGGGGGCCAGGGGTCGTGATTTATTTTTGCCGCTGTCACTTCGTCCCCTCCTCGAGTTTTCGCTCAGCCTGCGATGCCCGAACGTATAGAGGTACCAGAGCAGCAGGATCGTCGAAGGTCCCAGCAATCAGAGACTTCATCCCGAGACGGAATAATCCTTCCGCAGATGGCCTCAGAAAGTCTTTGTCAGGTATTGGGCACTCACGAATTGAAACTATCTTTTCAAAGATCTGTTCAGCGCATTCTCCGGCAAGGATCAGTTTATTTTCGGGAAGGATCCTGTCTAAAGAATCCGTTTCAATTTTGATGTCGAGGATATCGGGATGAGGAACCCATTCGTTTTTAAATGGAGTGTATGTACGGATATAAGCTTCGCCACGGGTTGATGGCACACCTACCACTACAGTTACCGAATCTTTGACAGGGATCGGGACATTTTCTGCGACAGCGTCGAGTGAGTTGATTCCGATGATTTTAATACCTCGTGACCACGCCAGGGTTTTCGCGGCAGTCACGCCGATTTTCACACCAGTAAAAGAACCGGGGCCTAATCCCACAATGACCGCTTCAAGCGCAGCAAGATTGTCGGGATCGAGAATTGACGCCAGCTCGGTAAAAATTACTTTCTGGGTCGCTCCCGGCTCAAATTCGCGTGACCGGATATTTTCGCCGTCGTGGAGCGCAATTACAGCGTTTCGTGTCGATGTGTCAATCGCAAGCTTCATCAGATATTCAGGTTCCCAGCTATCCTGATCGTCCGTTCATTTTCAATTTCGCCGAGGTCCATGAAAATTACCGAATCGCAGTTTCGTTCGAGGTCATCCCACCTGTCCGCCCACTCGATTACCGTGACGGTGTTTTCATCGGTGGATTCGTAGATTCCGAGTTCGGCGAAACCACCGTCGAGGCGGAACAGGTCCCAGTGGCGAAGTCCGGGCTTCCCCTTATATTCTCTCATAAGGTTGAACGATGGGGAACGAAC
>DASWIV010000301.1:0-10214 GCA_036397475.1 bacterium | reverse complement strand
GCTGAAACATATTCCGATGCGTGATAACGGTATAAGGTGGAACGAATTTAATCTGCATCAAAAAATTCAGCAGGCTTAAAACTGCAATACCATATTGCTGATCGAGCCAGACCACTCGAAATACTGAAAAAGCCTGAGAGGTGGATTATACCCGTCCGGTTCAATATCAAACCTGTGCTGCTTTGGTCCGATATATCCGGTTATCGATAGATCATTAGCAGTACTTGCGGTTATTGTGAAATCCGCTATCTCTTCCACATCATCTGGTTCATCATCCCAGGCAGGAATGCAGGTTATTACAACATGCATGGTTGCGTCCTGACCAGCGGAAGCTGTCGCAGTAGGAGGATCAACCTCACATGAAATCATGAAATAATTGAGACGGTCTTCGATTTCTTCCCGCAACGCAATGATGTCATTGTCCTGTGGACGGGGGTAATAAGGATTTACCGCCCTTTGATACATTGTATCAAGTCTCTGTGCATATTTTGGAAGCACAATATTGTCTATTGCCGCTTTTGTAACAGGATCAGTTGGATTCGGGATGCTCTGAATTTCCTGTATCATAGCTGCCGACTTGTCTATCCATGTAACGAGCTGGGGAGATTGTATATACGTTTCTCTACAATATTGAGAGAGTCTTTCAATTACTCGAATATCATAGTCATATTCAGTTGGATAATTTGACAGGATGGCGCTTAGATTATCCAGAAATTGAACAACATTTGCACCGTAATTAATTCTAGCGTTGTGTATACCTTCAGGATCGACCCCAGTAACCGGCTCAACATACACGTGAGTAATTTCTTCGGTTATATTACCGGCGGCATCCTTGCCAATCAGACGCAAATCCCTCATTCCATCTTTCAGTCTGTTATGATCATGGAACTCGATTCTGAAATCCCCGGTTGACGGGTCAAAGTAAGTATCCCAGGATGGTTGACCGCCACTAACGGTAAAACTCTTTGTGGAAATTACTCCTTCTGGTCCCAATATGTCGATTTCCATAACTATCGGTTCCGTTGGATGGAATGCGGTCTCCTCGTTTAACGTACCGCTGATAAGTAACCCTTGAGGAGGTACCGTGCCATCATACGGAAACAACAGATTAGTGAACACAGGAGGGGTGGTATCGCTTTGCGACTGATGGGATACAACGGTGGAAGGAGACTGACAAGATACAATCAGTATCAAAACAAGAATATGGAGAATAAGCAACTTGTAGAATTTTCGTGCATTACTTTTATTTACATAGGGCATTATCATCCTCCTGTTTATGCGAATGCTGTGAAAGTAATTGAAAGGTCGTCTATCCTGGCGTCTATATCCTGGTCAGTCTCCCAAAACCTGATCAATTCAGGGCAGTGTTCGCCACATTCAGACCAAATAGCCTGCCATAATGGATCATCCAGACATTCTGGAGGAATATATATAACTGTAGCACATATACATAGCTCTCCTCTATATATCAGACCTGCTACTTGATCAGGTAAAGGAACTGGCTCTTCATATTGGCAATCTGCCCACGCATAAAAAGCCTCTTCACATGGATTTGGCTGCCCTGGCGGGTGGTCTCCACTAACAAGATCAGGATTATAATATCCATCAATCGCATCACTCATTGCTTCTAGTGCCGTAATACAATCTTCTACTCCATCCCAATGATCATCTTCATTAGGAGGAGGCGGACCAACTCCACAGCCGAACACTATTGTTGAGATAATTAAAATAACAATCACAAGAAGCTTAGGGTTTTTCATGCACAATGTGAGATCCTCCTAATCGCAGCACTTTCAATGAATAAATATTATTTGAAAGATTAAAAGGCCGACCGATATTAATTATGCCATCCTCTTTTTTTTTGTCAAGTTTATTATGCTATAGTCTAGAATGCGGCGACATTTGTCTCAAAATCATGAATGGGCTCAGGTGCCAAGGCTGAAACATATTCCGATGCGTGATAACGGTATAAGGTGGAACGAATAAAACAAATGCCCACACCGGGGTGTGGGCGAAACTGAAAAAATGTGTGGGAAATCAAATTTATCAACCGGTCGAAACAGTCAATCCGTCGAACACTACAGGAGCCATGTAAAACCCCATGTAACGCTGTTCCGACCCTGTGTCCAGTAACTGGTCAGAGAACATTTTGAATACATTCCCCGACAGCATCCCGTCCTTGAAACGCCCGACAATCTTCCCGTCTTCAATCACAAATCCACAATCTACATTTACCGAAAAATCTCCGGAGAACGGCGACGCCTGGTGCGCGCCCATCACCTGATCGATAATCACTCCGTGGTCTATTTCCGCAATCAATTCTGAAAGGGTTTTTGTGCCGGGTGCCAGTGTTAAGGTCGTGTATCCGGCGCGTGGTGTGGCACTCAGGCCTCCACGCATACCGTTGCCTGTCGGCTCTACACCAAGTTTGCTCGCGGAATGTAAATCATTGATGAAAACTTTCAATACGCCATTTTCGATCAATGTCGTTTTCTGAGCGGTAACTCCTTCGTCATCGACAGGCTGTCCGCCCGGGGTCTCTGTGTTCAAACCATCATCGAATAGAGTGATTCTCTCATCGAATATTTTCTCCCCGACTTTATCCGCGAACGGGGATAAGTCCTTAAGTACTGCCCGTGCGTTGAGTGCAGAGCGGATCGGTCCGAGAATTTCGCATACCTTCGGCATCAGGATGGTTTTGTAATTGCCCGATTTAAGCGAAACAATTTTCTCGGCGTCGACAAGTTTCCTTCCGAGCTCGGACGCCCACCGGTCTATCTGCCCGTTAATGTGGCTTGACTGGTCGTACTCATAGATTCCGAGTACATCGCCTTCCCTGGTTACAGAACCGAACAAGTGTCCGCCGAACGACGTTTTCCTGTACGAAGCCCTGGCCCCATAAGAATTCGCGATTGTCGACTCCATTGTCGAACGGGATATTTTCGCTTCAAACAGCGCATCAGATCTTTTTTCCTTGACCGCGGCGATCATTTTATTTCCGTCGGCGATCATTTTTTCTGTACCGAGCGACGCTGTCTTTTCGTCGAAATAATCGCCACCTGCCGATTTATATTCCGATGGAAGTTCTCCCGCGAATTCGGAACCGTAGGGAGCAAGCTCAAGCGCGGTATTGACTATAAAGTCAGTGTCGTCGGTTTTGTTAGTAGCAAAAAATCCTACCTTTCCATCCTTTATCACTCGCAGGGCGGCTCCGCTCGTTTCTTTCGCACCGACAAGTTTGAGTTTATCGGAACTCCACGCGCACGAGGTGTTTTCGCTCTTAATATGAAAAACTTCAGCCGCTTCGCATTTGCCTTTGGCTTTATCGAGAATTGAATCGATGAAACTCATTACGATTCACCTCCAACTATGCAATTCTGAATTCTGATGTGAGGACCGCCTGTGCCAACCGGAAGCGGAGCCTGTTCGCCTTTGCCGCAGCCTCCGACAGACTCGTACATTCGGTCGTCGGAGACCATATCGATGTTCTCCAATGTCGAAAAAAGGTTCCCGGAGATCGAGACGTTTCTCAGTCTTTTCCCGATCTCACCATTCACAATCTCAAATCCTTCCGCCGCGCCGAATGTGAACGCCTCGAGCGCAGTCTGCCCTCCGTGAGCGCCTACAGCGTAGATGCCGTACTCGACATCCTTGAACATATCCTCGAGCTTGTGCGGTCCCGGTTCAATTGACGTGTTGGTCATCCGGACAATCGGTGGGAATCTGTAGCTCACCGCACGTGCGTTTCCTGTGACTTCCTCGCCGAGCGCTTTCGCGGTTTCACGCGAGTGCAGCCTTCCCGTCAAAACGCCATCGGTGATAAGTTTCGTTACCCGGGTAGGGGTTCCCTCGTCGTCGTAATTCATCGTGCCGCCTTCCGACGGAATCGTCCCACCGTCGGTGACATTCAGAAAATCCTGTCCCAATTTTCGCCCCATTGTAAGTATGTTCTGCCAGTCCGGATTTTCATAGACAAAATCCGCTTCGCTCAAATGCCCGAAAGCTTCATGGATAAATGTCCCCGATAATCTCGGATCGACAATAACGGTATACGATCCGCCCTTGATCTTCGGAGCGTTCGCGATCTCGACCGCACGGCGAGCTACATCCTTCGCCAGGTTATCATGCCCGAAAACTATGTCGTAATCTTCGAGTGAGTAAGCGTAGTCGAAAGCATCGTGGCGCATGCCGTTTGCGTCCAGTGCCATTGCGAGTAGGACAACCGTCGCCCTCATTTTTTCCTGCTCGATATATGTCCCGGACTTGTTCATGAAGTACCGCTTGTAATGGAAGTGGCGGTAAGACGATGAGGTGGTCACGATTCCTTCCGACTCGCTCATGATCCTGTTGTAGCTCTCGATCAGTTTGATCGTTTCGGAAACGGGAATATCCCTCGGATCGTTTTTCAGGTCCACGCTCACCGAATCCTGGATCGGCGCCTGGTCCGGGATAACCGCTTTGCCCGGTCCGACAGCTTTCGCCATTTTGATGGCGTCGTGGACCCGGTCCTGCAGATTGTGAAGCGAGTTGAAGCTGGTAAATCCCCAGCTACCGTCGACTAACGCCCGTACGCAGCCCCCCGCGTTGACGCCCCTGTCGAGGCTTTCGAGATCATCCTTCAAATACGCAATTGTGGTGTTTTCATTGTCTTCAATACGAATCTCGATCTCCTGGGCGTCCGCTCCCGCCTTGATGGCGTCCTGCATGCGCTCCTGCAAATCGGATCCGGTCGTTACTGTTTCAGCCATAGGTCACCTCGATATGCTCCTTGAAACTTTCAGTCTTTTGAAAAGTATCCCTAAAAAACCAGCCTCGAAAAATGGTCCGCCCGCAGGCGAAAAGGAAGATTAATTTTCATCCCCCGATCCTCAGAACACGGGATGCCTTTGCCCGTCCCCCCGCCTGCGAGAGTTTTACAGGAGGTGTATCGAACCATTAATCTCGAATATATTTTTAAGGTCATGTAATAGTATCTACCCCAATTAGTTGAAATTGTCAACTATTTTGGTGGATTTTTTCAACTAATTCTGCTATTTTTCCTCTGGCAGTCGATCTGAACATGACAGAGAAGAAGAGACCCGGCGGCGAAAGCGATAGTCTCAGTAGCCAGAGCAGACGTCTCAGGGACGCGATGGTATGGCTGATACGGGGATTTGTACTTTACGATCCGCGCAAAAACTATCCCGATTTTTATCTATCACCACAGCAGAGTTATGTGATCAATGTAATATCGGAGGAAGAGCGCATCACTCCGGGCGAAGTTGCGAAAATTCTCCGGCTGGAAAAAAGCCACTTAACAAAGATCGTGAATTCACTGATCGACCTGGGAGCCGTACAGAAGGTCAGGGATGAGGAAGATCGAAGGCGCCAGTATCTGACTCTCACAGGAAAGGGCAGGGAAATTTACGGCGAACTCGACAAGGTTAGCGTGCAGAGCTATGAAAATTTCGTCAAGCATATTCCGGAAAAGGACAGGGAGCGGGTGATAGAGTCGACGGAGGCGATGCTGAAGGCTGTGGAGGAGATGCGCAGGGAGATGGACGAGGGGGAATAGAGGCGGATTAAATTCACCCATTCATGTAAGTCGCGTGAAAAAATACCTTGAAGCCTGTCATTTATGTTATCATTCGATCCCCATGTTTGCAGCTAGACTTTTGACATTGGTTACACTTTTGGTGTTCTTCCTGCCCGGATGTTCCCCACCGAAGAAAATGCCGTATGCACAGAACATCAGGAACGTGATCATTATCGCCTGTGACACGCTTCGCGCAGGCCACCTGGGATTCATGGGCTATGAGCGGGATACATCGCCGTTCATCGATTCAATAGCGGAACGATCAGTGGTATTTGAAAATATGTACACGCCAAAGTCGCTGACATTGCCGTCGTTCACTTCATTTTTCTCGGGGCAGCATCCAACAACTACGAAAATTTATAAAAACATGTGGCCGCTGGCTGAAGATCAGCACATGCTGACGGAGGATTTCAAAAAGGCTGGATATCAAACCATGTTTTTTTCAGCCAGCGGGATTCTTCACAGCCGCTACAAATTGAATAAAGGCTTCGACTTTTACCGCGATGCCGACCCGCATCCGGAGCCTGCCGAACATATTTTGCAGCTGGTGAAGGAAAAACTGGACGAGGGGATAAATAAGCCGCTGTTCCTGACGGTGCATTTCTGGACCACTCATTCGCCGTACGATCCGTATCCTGAATATGAGGAGTTAT
This sequence comes from bacterium, assembly GCA_036397475.1. GTDB lineage: Bacteria > JAJVIF01 > JAJVIF01 > JAPKYR01 > JAPKYR01 > DASWIV01. Next base: position 3,986 of record DASWIV010000301.1, on the reverse strand, counting down.
TCGCCGATCCTGAGTATGAGGGTCCTATGAACGGAACTGTCGATACTCTGAACGCGTACAACCTTTACCAGCTAGACCTGGAGCCGAAGGACATCCGGCATGGAGTGGATCTGTACGACGGGGAGATCAGGGAGCTTAACGATGAAGTCCGGGACCTGTGGGAATATTTCGACGAAAAGGGCCTGATCGATAATTCATTGATCATATTCTGGTCAGACCACGGGGAACGCCTGGGAGAAGAACACCTGTTCCAGCACCGGAGGGACTCCGAGTGGGAACTCCATGTGCCGCTGTTCATGCATTTTCCGGGAGACTTTATGGGCGGAACAAGAATTTCATCACTGGCGGAAACCACCGATATTCTTCCGACCGTCATGGAGATCCTCGGGGTTCGCGCACCGAAAAATATCGACGGGATCAGCCTTTATCCATTATTTGAAAATCCGGATGCCGACCATAGAAATGTACTGATCAGCCTAGGGGTCGACGATTCAGGCAAATTCCTGTTCAGCCAGTGGGACGGATTCGAACGGGTGAGGATTCCTTCGCCGGTACCGGATCCCGTGCCCGTATTTCTCGATGAGCAGGACCTCGAACGCCTCAGGGCGCTAGGCTATATCGACGATTAATAATCGCCGCATCTTCCGAAATTCAATAGTTGAGATACTTACCTGGCGGCGTTACAATTCGTAACGGCATGAACCATTTTGTAACCAAAACTATCTTACCGGCGTAAATTAATCCGGCAGGGATGAATAATAATGAACAAATTGGTACTATTCACCATCGTTTTGATCGCTGTACTTGTCGGCGCCTTATGGGTCATAAAGGGATCCCTGAACTCATTCGCCGGTACAATAAAGCCCGTACAGATCAGCGAAGCGGAATCCGATGAGGCCGGAGAAATGACCTTCCAGATAGAAACATACGGCCATGCGCCAGAGCTTGATGGCGCGGTAAGCTGGCTGAATATCGACCACCCGCTCAGGCTTTCGGAATTGAGTGGGAAAATTGTCCTGCTCGATTTCTGGACTTACGGTTGCATAAACTGCATGCACATAATTCCCGACCTGGAATACCTGGAACAGAAATATGTAAATGAACTGGTAATAATAGGGGTTCATTCAGCGAAATTCGAAAACGAGAACGATTCGGAAAATATAAGGCAGGCAATCCTGCGATACAACATTCATCATCCTGTAGCGAATGACGCGGATTTTAATATCTGGAGGCGATACACGGCGAGAGCGTGGCCGACCCTGGTGTTAATCGATCCCGAAGGCATGATAGTCGGGATGATGTCGGGGGAAGGACATCGCAACGAACTGGACCAGGCGATTGAAGCCCTGATCGCGATCCATCGCCAGAAAGGCACTCTTGATACCACCCCTGTGGAATTCGCACTGGAAGCGGACGAAGTTCCGGACAGTTTTCTGAGGTACCCCGGCAAGATCGAAGTGCAGCCAGAGATTAACAGGATTTTCATCAGCGACTCAAACAATAACAGGATAGTGATATCCGATCTGGACGGGAATGTGCTCGATATCGCGGGCAATGGAGATGTCGGATTCGATGGCGGTTCGTTCGACACCGCAACATTTTCCCGTCCACAGGGAATGGCATACAAAGATGGCATTCTGTATGTCGCTGACACCGATAATCACGCGATCCGTGCTCTGGATCTTGAAAATCGAAACGTTCAAACTTTCGGCGGAAACGCCATCCAGGGAAATTCGATAACAATGACCGGTGGACCGGATACAGCCTTGAGTTCTCCATGGGATCTGGCAATGGACGGTGACACGATGTATATCGCCATGGCTGGCACGCACCAGTTATGGTCGGTCGATCTGAACACACGCGATTTCCAGCCGTTCGCCGGAAACCGGCATGAAAATATTATCGATGGAAAAAGGCTGGACGCTCAGCTTTCGCAGCCGAGCGGGATTACGGCAGGCGACGATGGCTACATATATTTCGCGGACAGCGAAGCCAGCGCAATTCGCCGCGCGGGCAAAGGACCCGATGGGGAGGTCGAGACACTTGTCGGTGAAGGCCTGTTTGAATTCGGAGATGTCGATGGAACCGGCGCAGATGTCCGGCTGCAGCATCCTCTTGGTGTTGAGTACTATAACGGAATAGTCTATTTCGCCGACACGTACAACCACAAGATAAAGACACTAGACCCATCGACAAAAACAGTCAAAACATTTCTCGGTACCGGGGAACCGGGCGGCGGAAATTTATTGTCCGAACCGTCAGGACTGGCAATCTATAACAATGAACTTTATATAGCCGACACGAACAACCACCGCATAGTGATCGCTGACCTCGATACGATGGAAAGCCGCACCCTGAACCTGAAACTCGATCCGGATATGGCGTCGGAACTGGATTCTGCCGTTGTGAGTTCCGGAATAGTGAATGTTCATTTCTCGATCAGACTGCCGGATGGATTTAAATTGAACGAACTCGCGCCGTACAGTGTGGAATTTTCAGGATCGGGCGGAGTCAGTGTCGATGAGAAAATCACGGAGCATCTCAAGGAGTTCAATGTTCCGGTCAGTGTTGAATCCAACGGTGAGTTAATGGTAAGTATCCAGGCGAATTACTGCAGCCTTACGAATGAGGCAATTTGTGGAATCTACCTGGACACATTAAAGATCCCGTTTACTGTCAGTGAGCCAGGGTCGGATTCATATGAAATAGCGGTCGAAGTAACACGTTAAAATCACGGGAGGATAAATTTATGCCGGATGGCAGATACACATTCGAGATCACCGAATTTGCTGGAGCGAAAACTTTGTCGATTCGCACAAAAACCACACCCGACAAAATCGGTGAAACACTCGCCCAGATTCTTCCTGAAGTCCACAAATACGCGACAGAATCCGGCGCGCAGATTACCGGAATGCCATTCACGATTTACCACATGTGGGAAGACCATGAGTGTGAGATCGAAGGCGGGATTCCTGTTGCGGCACCGGTCGATGGAAACGACAGAGTAAAAAACAGCGAGCTCCCGAACTCAAAGGTCCTGACGACTCTGCATCAAGGGCCTTATGAAGACCTGATTCACGCTTACCTGGAAATGGGGAAATATATGCAGGCTAATGGAATCAAGCCGACAGGTCCCGTCTGGGACAGTTACATAACCGATCCCCATGAGATTCCCGATCCAAAAGACTACCAGACCCGAATTTACTGGCCGGTCGCTTAATTGTCGACAACCTGGCAGGTGTCATGACGTCCGAACCACCGGGCTCGATTATTCGCAATAAAGTTATAAACCGGATCCCGGATGAATTTCGGAACAATTCGCAGCCACGAAACCAATTGCCAGATTCCGCCAATATCGTTGAGTATTGCAAGGCCGGCATCGGATCTTAGTTTCACTTCCTCTTTTTCCGTCCCGAAATTCCTGATGTAGGCAACCGTTTTTAACCGGCCACTGTCCAAACCGCTCCTCTTGTGGAATTCCTCGCCGGTTTCGGATTGTCGTGGAATGAAATTCAGAATTTTCTTTTTGTCGATCTTTTTGAAAAATCTCATCGAGCGCGAGCAAAGCACACAGAAGCCGTCATAAATAATGACAGATTTTCCTGCCAGTGATTCTTTCGAATGGATTTTCATTCAGATTATCAGACCGCAGTTATTCCAGTTTTGCCCTGATAGTTTCAACGACTTCCTTAAGACCATCATTTTTTTCCATATCCAATAGTAACTGCCTGAACACTTCGTTGTTTTTCATAAAGTTTATATCAGGAAGCGGGCTTCCGGCTTTAATAAGTTCAGCCACCACTCCGGGATAATTTCCATCTTTAAGCGGCATGTTCATAGCGGCGTGGAGAGCCCATCCCATCGGGGTACCGCCGTATTCATTCCTGCGATCATCGAGTGGAGGATTAAAAGGCATGATCGCGGCTACAGTTTTAAAATCCCCGTTGAACGCAGCCAGATGCAGGGCTGTAGCATCGAATTCCCCG